>NZ_CP150628.1:120000-122500 GCF_056341105.1 Serpentinimonas sp. SMBJO2 | reverse complement strand
AAACTTGGAAATAGCTGGTTCTCTCCGAAAACTATTTAGGTAGTGCCTCAAGTATTACCGTCGGGGGTAGAGCACTGTTTAGGCTAGGGGGTCATGGCGACTTACCAAACCTATGCAAACTCCGAATACCGACGAGTACAGCTTGGGAGACAGAGCACCGGGTGCTAACGTCCGGACTCAAGAGGGAAACAACCCAGACCGCCAGCTAAGGTCCCTAAAATTGGCTAAGTGGGAAACGAAGTGGGAAGGCTATGACAGTCAGGATGTTGGCTTAGAAGCAGCCATCATTTAAAGAAAGCGTAATAGCTCACTGATCGAGTCGTCCTGCGCGGAAGATGTAACGGGGCTCAAGCCAGTTACCGAAGCTGCGGATGCACAGCAATGTGCGTGGTAGGAGAGCGTTCTGTAAGCCGTTGAAGGTGGGTTGTGAAGCCTGCTGGAGGTATCAGAAGTGCGAATGCTGACATGAGTAGCGTTAAAGCGGGTGAAAAGCCCGCTCGCCGTAAGCGCAAGGTTTCCTACGCAACGTTCATCGGCGTAGGGTGAGTCGGCCCCTAAGGCGAGGCAGAGATGCGTAGCTGATGGGAAACAGGTCAATATTCCTGTACCGACTGCAAGTGCGATGTGGGGACGGATCTTAATAGGTTATCCGGGTGTTGGAAGTCCCGGTTTAGGCAGAAGTAGGCGTTGGGTAGGCAAATCCGCCCAACATATACCGAGGCTGTCGATCGAGCGAACTTGTTCGTGAAGTAACCAAACGGGGTCCCAGGAAAAGCCACTAAGCTTCAGCTTGCAGTTGACCGTACCGCAAACCGACACTGGTGCGCGAGATGAGTATTCTCAGGCGCTTGAGAGAACTCGGGAGAAGGAACTCGGCAAATTGACACCGTAACTTCGGAAGAAGGTGTGCCCTGGTAGTGTGTAGAGAGCATCGAAGCACGAAGGGGTTGCAAAAAATTGGTGGCTGCGACTGTTTACTAAAAACACAGCACTCTGCAAACACGAAAGTGGACGTATAGGGTGTGACGCCTGCCCGGTGCCGGAAGATTAATTGATGGGGTGCAAGCTCTTGATCGAAGTCCCGGTAAACGGCGGCCGTAACTATAACGGTCCTAAGGTAGCGAAATTCCTTGTCGGGTAAGTTCCGACCTGCACGAATGGCGTAACGATGGCCACGCTGTCTCCTCCCGAGACTCAGCGAAGTTGAAATGTTTGTGATGATGCAATCTCCCCGCGGAAAGACGGAAAGACCCCATGAACCTTTACTGTAGCTTTGTATTGGATTTTGAACGGATCTGTGTAGGATAGGTGGGAGGCTTTGAAGGGCGGATGCTAGTTCGCCTGGAGCCAACGTTGAAATACCACCCTGGTGCGTTTGAGGTTCTAACCTTGGTCCCTGAATCGGGATTGGGGACAGTGCATGGTAGGCAGTTTGACTGGGGCGGTCTCCTCCCAAAGCGTAACGGAGGAGTTCGAAGGTACGCTAGGTACGGTCGGACATCGTGCTAATAGTGCAATGGCATAAGCGTGCTTAACTGCGAGACCGACAAGTCGAGCAGATGCGAAAGCAGGACATAGTGATCCGGTGGTTCTGTATGGAAGGGCCATCGCTCAACGGATAAAAGGTACTCTGGGGATAACAGGCTGATACCGCCCAAGAGTTCATATCGACGGCGGTGTTTGGCACCTCGATGTCGGCTCATCTCATCCTGGGGCTGTAGCCGGTCCCAAGGGTATGGCTGTTCGCCATTTAAAGAGGTACGTGAGCTGGGTTTAAAACGTCGTGAGACAGTTTTGTCCCTATCTTCCGTGGGCGCTGCAGATTTGAGGAAGCCTGCTCCTAGTACGAGAGGACCGGAGTGGACGCACCTCTGGTGTACCGGTTGTCACGCCAGTGGCATCGCCGGGTAGCTATGTGCGGAAGAGATAACCGCTGAAAGCATCTAAGCGGGAAACTCGTTCCAAGATGAGATCTGCCGGGGCCTTGAGCCCCCTGAAGGGTCGTCGAAGACTACGACGTTGATAGGCAGGGTGTGTAAGCGCAGCAATGCGTTGAGCTAACCTGTACTAATTGCCCGTGCGGCTTGACCCTATAATTTTGAAGACCCCATGCATCCTTGCAGGAATGTCTCGAAACGTGTGCCGTAACCATCCGCTGCACTCACGCTCGAGCTCAAAATATTCGCTCAGCATGACCCGGCCAAAGCCCAAAGCTGCAGGCCAACCATGCAAAGCAATCAAGATCCGATTCGACTCTGTGAATCCCGCTGCGCTGCCCCAAAAAGCAGCCCAGCAACCAGTTATGCCTGACGACCATAGCCAGTCGGTCCCACCCCTTCCCATCCCGAACAGGACCGTGAAACGACTGCGCGCCAATGATAGTGCGGATCCCCGTGTGAAAGTAGGTCATCGTCAGGCTGTTATGTGTTTGGTTTGAGGCTGCGCCGCATCGGTGCAGCCCTGACACCAGACTGAGAAGCCTTGGCAACTGCGTTCGCAG
>NZ_CP150628.1:0-117500 GCF_056341105.1 Serpentinimonas sp. SMBJO2 | reverse complement strand
AGTTGTGGGCCTGCGGCGTCGCAAGACGTGGCGTGTGCCGACAACGATTTTGATTGCGTCAAAGCGAATTCAATTTTGAAGCGAGAGTTTCAAGCGGATTGGATACGGCATAACGCGTCAGGTGCGAGACCTGACAGACATTCCTTGATGCTGTGCGGCGATTTGCTGCGGTGCTCCGGGGCTGCTTCGGTGGCTGACGGGGTGCGGTGGCAGACTTCAAAGTTATAGGGTCAAGTGAATAAGAGCATGTGGTGGATGCCTTGGCGATGATAGGCGACGAAGGACGTGATAGCCTGCGATAAGCTTCGGGGAGCTGGCAAATGAGCTTTGATCCGGAGATTTCCGAATGGGGAAACCCACCCGCAAGGGTATCGTGCACTGAATCCATAGGTGCACGAGGCGAACCGAGTGAACTGAAACATCTAAGTAGCTCGAGGAAAAGACATCAACCGAGATTCCGAGAGTAGTGGCGAGCGAAATCGGAGGAGCCTGCTAGTGATAGCACGACACTTAACAGAACAGTCTGGAAAGGCTGGCCATAGTGGGTGAAAGCCCCGTATGTGAAAAGAGCCGTGTGGTACTAAGCTAGCGAAAAGTAGGGCGGGGCACGAGAAACCCTGTCTGAATATGGGGGGACCATCCTCCAAGGCTAAATACTCATCATCGACCGATAGTGAACAAGTACCGTGAGGGAAAGGCGAAAAGAACCCCGGGAGGGGAGTGAAATAGATCCTGAAACCACATGCTTACAAAAAGTCGGAGCCTGGAAACGGGTGACGGCGTACCTTTTGTATAATGGGTCAGCGACTTACATTCAGTGGCAAGCTTAACCGAATAGGGCAGGCGTAGGGAAACCGAGTCCGAACAGGGCGATTCAGTCGCTGGGTGTAGACCCGAAACCAAGTGATCTATCCATGGCCAGGATGAAGGTGCCGTAACAGGTACTGGAGGTCCGAACCCACTGGTGTTGCAAAACCAGGGGATGAGCTGTGGATAGGGGTGAAAGGCTAAACAAACTTGGAAATAGCTGGTTCTCTCCGAAAACTATTTAGGTAGTGCCTCAAGTATTACCGTCGGGGGTAGAGCACTGTTTAGGCTAGGGGGTCATGGCGACTTACCAAACCTATGCAAACTCCGAATACCGACGAGTACAGCTTGGGAGACAGAGCACCGGGTGCTAACGTCCGGACTCAAGAGGGAAACAACCCAGACCGCCAGCTAAGGTCCCTAAAATTGGCTAAGTGGGAAACGAAGTGGGAAGGCTATGACAGTCAGGATGTTGGCTTAGAAGCAGCCATCATTTAAAGAAAGCGTAATAGCTCACTGATCGAGTCGTCCTGCGCGGAAGATGTAACGGGGCTCAAGCCAGTTACCGAAGCTGCGGATGCACAGCAATGTGCGTGGTAGGAGAGCGTTCTGTAAGCCGTTGAAGGTGGGTTGTGAAGCCTGCTGGAGGTATCAGAAGTGCGAATGCTGACATGAGTAGCGTTAAAGCGGGTGAAAAGCCCGCTCGCCGTAAGCGCAAGGTTTCCTACGCAACGTTCATCGGCGTAGGGTGAGTCGGCCCCTAAGGCGAGGCAGAGATGCGTAGCTGATGGGAAACAGGTCAATATTCCTGTACCGACTGCAAGTGCGATGTGGGGACGGATCTTAATAGGTTATCCGGGTGTTGGAAGTCCCGGTTTAGGCAGAAGTAGGCGTTGGGTAGGCAAATCCGCCCAACATATACCGAGGCTGTCGATCGAGCGAACTTGTTCGTGAAGTAACCAAACGGGGTCCCAGGAAAAGCCACTAAGCTTCAGCTTGCAGTTGACCGTACCGCAAACCGACACTGGTGCGCGAGATGAGTATTCTCAGGCGCTTGAGAGAACTCGGGAGAAGGAACTCGGCAAATTGACACCGTAACTTCGGAAGAAGGTGTGCCCTGGTAGTGTGTAGAGAGCATCGAAGCACGAAGGGGTTGCAAAAAATTGGTGGCTGCGACTGTTTACTAAAAACACAGCACTCTGCAAACACGAAAGTGGACGTATAGGGTGTGACGCCTGCCCGGTGCCGGAAGATTAATTGATGGGGTGCAAGCTCTTGATCGAAGTCCCGGTAAACGGCGGCCGTAACTATAACGGTCCTAAGGTAGCGAAATTCCTTGTCGGGTAAGTTCCGACCTGCACGAATGGCGTAACGATGGCCACGCTGTCTCCTCCCGAGACTCAGCGAAGTTGAAATGTTTGTGATGATGCAATCTCCCCGCGGAAAGACGGAAAGACCCCATGAACCTTTACTGTAGCTTTGTATTGGATTTTGAACGGATCTGTGTAGGATAGGTGGGAGGCTTTGAAGGGCGGATGCTAGTTCGCCTGGAGCCAACGTTGAAATACCACCCTGGTGCGTTTGAGGTTCTAACCTTGGTCCCTGAATCGGGATTGGGGACAGTGCATGGTAGGCAGTTTGACTGGGGCGGTCTCCTCCCAAAGCGTAACGGAGGAGTTCGAAGGTACGCTAGGTACGGTCGGACATCGTGCTAATAGTGCAATGGCATAAGCGTGCTTAACTGCGAGACCGACAAGTCGAGCAGATGCGAAAGCAGGACATAGTGATCCGGTGGTTCTGTATGGAAGGGCCATCGCTCAACGGATAAAAGGTACTCTGGGGATAACAGGCTGATACCGCCCAAGAGTTCATATCGACGGCGGTGTTTGGCACCTCGATGTCGGCTCATCTCATCCTGGGGCTGTAGCCGGTCCCAAGGGTATGGCTGTTCGCCATTTAAAGAGGTACGTGAGCTGGGTTTAAAACGTCGTGAGACAGTTTTGTCCCTATCTTCCGTGGGCGCTGCAGATTTGAGGAAGCCTGCTCCTAGTACGAGAGGACCGGAGTGGACGCACCTCTGGTGTACCGGTTGTCACGCCAGTGGCATCGCCGGGTAGCTATGTGCGGAAGAGATAACCGCTGAAAGCATCTAAGCGGGAAACTCGTTCCAAGATGAGATCTGCCGGGGCCTTGAGCCCCCTGAAGGGTCGTCGAAGACTACGACGTTGATAGGCAGGGTGTGTAAGCGCAGCAATGCGTTGAGCTAACCTGTACTAATTGCCCGTGCGGCTTGACCCTATAATTTTGAAGACCCCATGCATCCTTGCAGGAATGTCTCGAAACGTGTGCCGTAACCATCCGCTGCACTCACGCTCGAGCTCAAAATATTCGCTCAGCATGACCCGGCCAAAGCCCAAAGCTGCAGGCCAACCATGCAAAGCAATCAAGATCCGATTCGACTCTGTGAATCCCGCTGCGCTGCCCCAAAAAGCAGCCCAGCAACCAGTTATGCCTGACGACCATAGCCAGTCGGTCCCACCCCTTCCCATCCCGAACAGGACCGTGAAACGACTGCGCGCCAATGATAGTGCGGATCCCCGTGTGAAAGTAGGTCATCGTCAGGCTGTTATGATGAAACCCCGAGTCAGGCCCAAGCCCGATTCGGGGTTTGCTTTTTTGCGTCTTGCCTCATCATGCCAAGCTACACCCGCGCCGCCCAACTGCCCGATTTGCTGCGTCAACGGATCCTGATCCTCGACGGTGCCATGGGCACCATGATTCAGCGCTTTCGCTTGAACGAATCGCAATATCGCGGCCACGGTGGGCCAGCACTCTCGCCCGAGCTGCGTGCACGCCTCGAGGCCCTACCGCAGGAAGTCAAGGGCAATAACGAGTTGCTCAGTCTGACCCGTCCCGATGTGATCGCTCAAATCCACGCCGGCTATCTGGCGGCGGGTGCCGATATCATCGAAACCAATACCTTCGGCGCGACCTCTGTCGCCCAAGACGATTACGGCATGGCCGATTGGGCGCGCGAGATGAACCTGGCCTCTGCGCGGCTGGCGCGGCAAGCCTGCGATCGCTATTCCAGCCCGGCACAGCCGCGGTTTGTCGCGGGTGCGCTCGGGCCCACGCCCAAGACCGCAAGCATCAGCCCGGATGTGAACGACCCCGGGGCGCGCAACGTGAATTTCGATGAACTGGTGCAGGCCTATGCCGAGCAGACGCTGGCGCTGATGGAGGGTGGGGTCGATCTGCTGCTGGTCGAGACGATTTTCGACACCCTCAACGCCAAGGCGGCGCTGTTTGCAATCGAAGGGTGTTTCGAGCAATCCGGTGAGCGTGTGCCGATCGTCATCAGCGGCACCGTCACCGATGCCTCGGGGCGCTTGCTCAGCGGGCAGACGGTGGGCGCATTCTGGGCCAGTGTGCGCCATGTGCAGCCGTTGGCGGTTGGGCTCAATTGCGCGCTGGGGGCGGCCTTGATGAAACCCTACATTCAGGAATTGGCGCGCCTGGCCAGCGAAACCTTTATCTGCTGCTATCCGAATGCGGGTTTGCCCAACCCCATGAGCGAGACCGGCTTTGACGAAAGCCCTGAGGTGACGTCGCGCCTGCTGCACGAATTTGCCGCCGAAGGGCTGGTCAATATCGTCGGCGGATGCTGTGGCACCACGGCCGAGCACATCGAGGCCATCGCCGCGGCGGTGCGTTACCAGCCGCCGCGACCGGGTTGGTTGCGGTTATGATCCCCGCATGGACATGGCAGTTTTGCGCTTGGAAAAGGTCGACGCCTTGCTGCGCCAAGCGGGTGTGGCGCTGGCACCGCCCGCGCAAGTGGGGGAGACCCATTACCTCCAATCGGTGCTCGATGCGCTCTGCGAACTGTCCTCGACCGACCCCCTGACCGGGGTGATGAATCGGCGCGCATTCCTGACTGCGCTGGAGCAGGAACTGGACCGGGTGACGCGCGGCGGTGAGTATGCGCTGTTGCTGGCCGTGGACATCGACCATTTCAAGCGCATCAATGACAGTTACGGGCACCCGGCAGGCGACCTGGTGTTGCGCGAGGTGACACAGCGCCTGCGCGACGCAGTGCGCCCAATGGACGACGTGGCACGCCTCGGTGGCGAGGAGTTTGCCGTGTTGTGCCCAAGCTGTCCACCCTCCTTCGCCATGGCTGTGGCGCAGAGGGCGCGAGCGGCCATTGAAGCGACACCGATTGCCTTGCCGGGGTTGGTGCCGATCCCGGTGACGGTCAGCGTGGGCGGTGCCTTTGCTTTGCCCTGGGTCAAGGGGGCGTTGGTGGACTGGATGGCGCGCGCCGACCGGCAGCTGTACCGCGCCAAGCAGGAGGGCCGCAATTGTGTGCGCCTGGAGCCGGTGCTGAGCGCCGACGTGAGCGCAGAAGAAAAAGGGCTGCTGTTTGGTTGGTCAGGTGCCGAAGGCCAGCTGGCCGGTCACGGCCAGAGCGCCCAATGAATCAGGAACATTCGAACATGACCGACCACAAATCCCAGCACGCAACCGGCACAGAGGCATCGGGCGTGCTGCTGCATCCGGTCAAGGGCAAGGTGATCGCCGTCACGAGCGGCAAGGGCGGTGTGGGCAAGACCTTTATTTCGGCCAATCTGGCCGCTGCGCTGACGCGGCGGGGGCTCAAGGTGCTGGTGCTCGACGCCGACTTGGGGCTGGCCAACCTGGACGTGGTGCTCAATCTGTACCCGAAACTGACCTTGCACGACGTGTTCACCGGCAAGTGTGCGCTCGAGGATGCGATCATCAAGGCGCCGGGGGGCTTTGCGGTGTTGTTGGCCGGCTCGGGGCTGGTGGAGTACTCGCGCCTGACGCCCGAAGTGCGCGACGATTTTCTGCGTCTGATGGCCGAGGTGGTGCCGCGCTACGACGTGGTGCTGCTCGACACCGGTGCCGGCATTTCGGATGTGGTGTTGTTTGCCCTGTCCTTGGCCTCCGAGGTGCTGCTGGTGGCCACGCCCGAGCCGACTTCGCTCACCGACGCCTACGCCACCATCAAGGTGCTGAGCACGCAGCAGCGGCGCCAGCGCATCCGCTTGCTGGTCAACCAGTCGGCGCGCACGGGCGACGGCAAGGCGATCACGGCGCAGTTGCAAGCGGTGCTCAACCGCTTTGTCGGTACCGTGCCTGGGGCCAGCGCCGCTGCCAAGGGTTTGCCGGTGGTGCGCTTGCACCATGTGGGAGACATTCCGATCGATCAGGCAGTCAAGGACGCGGTCATGCGCCGGCAATTGCTGCTGCTGCACACGCCGGGAGCGCCGGCCAGCGTGGCGATTGGGCAGATCGCGGCCCGGCTTGAAGAGACCGTGATCCGCGCCGAAGAGGCGCTTTGAGGGGTGCCGGGTGGGGCTGAAGAATCTGCCTGGCTTGTCATGCGCAGCGGCCTTTTGAATGCCAAAATAGAGGCTGCCGCATCCCTTCAATCGCATTCAGGAGCAAATCATGGCTTTCAGATTCAAATCCCGATCCACTGGCGACGTGGTGATGCTGGAGCACAATGCCAAGCAGTTGCTGCAAATCCTGGGCAAGGAGCCCACCGGCCCCGGCATTTTGCTGGTCGAGCAGATGCCCGCCGCGATCGAGGCCCTCAAGGCTGCCGTGGTGCACGAAGAAGCCGAATACGAGCGCAAGAAACAGGAGGCGATCGAAAAGGGTGAGTATGTGCCCGACCCGGATCGCGTGAGCCTGCGCACCCGTGTTGCGCCTTTCTTGGAGATGCTGAAACACTGCATGGCCGAAAAGACCGAGGTGGTCTGGGGCGTTTGAGGCCCAAGGCCCAAGGCCACCCGCCCCGGCCGCTCATGGGCCGGAGTGCGGTGGCCTCGACTGCCCTTGGGTCAATCAGCGAACTGCCCTGCGGCCTCGATCACGGTGCGCAGCTGGTTGATTTGGTTGGTCACGAAAGCGCGGTGCCCTTCGGGGGTGACGCGGTTGTCGGTGGCCACCAGGGCGCCCAAGGCGTTCTGGCGCTGGATGAAGGTCGGATCGCGCAGGGCGGCGCGCATGGCGGCGTTGAGGCGCTGTGTGATGGCCGGCGGGGTGCCGCGTGGCGCGTAGAGCCCGTGCCAGATGGTGAGGTTGAAGTTGCGCAAGCCCATCTCTTGCAGCGTCGGGTAGTGGCGCAGGCTGGGGTGGTCGTTGAGGCGCTGCGCAGTGGTCACGGCAAAGGCCTTGATGCGCCCGGCCTCGATCTGGCTCACGGTGTTGGTGGTTTGGTCGCACATGACATCGACTTGGCCACCCATGAGGGCGGTCATGGCCGGCGCCGTGCCGCCAAAGGGGATGGTGGTCATGGCCTGCTGCAAGCCCATGGCGTGCTGCCACATCAGGCCGCAGAGGTGCGAAGCCGAACCCAGGCCGGCGTGGGCCAGGTTCAGGCGACCGGCGTTGGCGCGGATGTGGTTTTCAAAGTCGCGGTAGGTGTTGGCGGGCAGTTGCGGCTTGCCCACCAGCGTCATGGGCACGTCGTTGATGATGCCCAGGTATTCGAAGTCCTGCAGCGCGTTGAAGGGCAGGCGGCGGTACAGGCTGGCGGTGCTGGCCATGCCGATGTGCCAGACCAGCAGGGTGTGGCCGTCGGGCGCAGCGCGTGCCACCCGCCCGGCACCGATGGTGCCACCGGCCCCGGCGGCGTTTTCCACCACGATGCTGGCGTTGCCCAAGTGCGGCCGCATGGCTTCGGCCAGTTGACGCGCCACCGTGTCGGTCGGGCCACCGGCGGCAAAGGGCACGACGATGGTGATCGGGCGGCTGGGGAAATCCTGCGCCACGGCGCCGGCCATGGCGGTGGCCGCCAGGGCGAAAGTCAGCAGTTTTTTCATGAAGGTGTCTCCGAAAAATAAGGACAGCGCATGGTAGCTCAGACGCTGGGCATTGGCATGCGCAGAACTACGTAATCGCTGGGATTCAAGCCGCAGCAAGCCCGCACCGAGGCAGCGCGCTGCGCCCTCAGGGGTTCCCGTCGCCATTCACGGGCAGGCCAAAGCGCACCGTGACGCGCAACCCGCGCCGCAGCGCGCGCGCAGGAAAGCTGTCTTCGAGCTGCAGCGTGGCCTGGTGCTGGGTGGCGATTTCCTGCACGATGGCCAAGCCCAGACCGGAGCCATCGACGTTGGTGCCCAGGGCGCGGTAAAAGGGCTCCAGCACCAGGGCACGCTCGGCTTGCGGGATGCCGGGCCCGTCGTCCTCGACTTGCAGCAGCTGCACGCCGCTGTAACGATCGAACAGCACGCGCACCGTGACCACGCCACCAGCCGGGGTGTAGCGCAGGGCGTTGTCGATCAGGTTGCGCACCAGTTCGCTGATCAGGGTGGGGTTGCCTTGCAGCAGGCAGCCGACGGGCATCTGGCTTGGGCCTTCGTAACCCAGATCGATCGCTCGCTCGAGGGCGCGTGGCACGGCGTCTTCGAGCGCCTCGGTGACGGTTGCGGCCAGGTCGAAGGGGACTTTGGGCAGGCTGCGGCCGCTGGTTTCGGCCCGCGCCAGGGCCAGCAACTGGTTCACGGTGTGGGTGGCGCGCATGCTGGATTGGGCGATTTGCTGCAGCGAGCGCTGGATGTCGCCGTCGTCGTGGTGGCGCGCTTGTTGCGCCATTTCGGCCTGCATGCGCAGCCCCGCCAACGGCGTTTTGAGCTGGTGCGCGGCATCGGCCAGGAAGCGCTTCTGGTTGCTGACCGAGGCCTTGAGGCGCAGCAGCAGGTCGTTGATCGACGACACCAGCGGCGCCACCTCTTGCGGCACCTGCTCTTCGTCGAGCGGGCTGAGGTCGTCGGGGCGGCGCGCCCGGATGCGCCGCTCCAGGTCGTTGAGCGGGCGGATGCCGCGCACCAGCGCCAGCCACACCAGCAGCACCGCCAGCGGCAGAATGACGAACTGCGGCACCATCACGCCCTTGATGATTTCGGTGGCGAGCATGGCGCGCTTGCCGCGCGTTTCGGCCACTTGCAGCAGCACCTGCTGCGGCATTTCGTGCCCGCGCATCACCCAGGTGTAGGCCACGCGCACCGGTTCGCCGCGCAGCACGTCGTCGCGCAAATGCAGGGTGCCGCTGGGTGCCGAACGGTCCGCTGCGCGCTCAAAGTCGGGCAGCGGAAAATTGGGCTCGCCGCTGACCAGCTGCCCTTCGGCATCGAGCACCTGATAGTAGATGCGGTCGGTGTCGTCGGCGCGCAGCAGATCGCGGGCCTGGGCGCCGAGTTCGAAGCGCACCACGGCGTCATCGACGGTGACGAACTGCGCCAGCGCCTGCAAGTTGAACTCCAGCGCCCGGTCGTAGGGCTTGCTGGCAATGCCTTGGGCCACGAGCCAAGTGAGCGCCAGCGACAGCGGCCACAGCAGCAGCAGCGGGGTCAGCATCCAGTCCAGGATTTCACCAAACAGGCTGCGCTGCTCGCGCGGGAACAGACCAAAGGGCGTGCTGGAGGCGGTCTCGGGCGCCGTGTCCACCGGCGCCAGCGCGGGGGCTTCAGCCAGGGATTTTTTCAAGGCAGTACCCCAGACCGCGCACGGTGGCGATGCGGATCGGGCCCTTTTCGATCTTTTTGCGCAGCCGGTGGATGTAGACCTCGATGGCGTTGTTGCTCACCTCCTCGCCCCACTCGCACAGGCGATCGACCAGTTGGTCCTTGCTGACCAGGCGGCCGGCGCGCTGCAGCAACACCTCGAGCAGCCCAAGCTCGCGCGCCGACAGTTCCACCATCTTGCCGTCGATGCAGGCCACGCGGCCGGCTTGGTCGTAGGTCAGCGGGCCGTGACGAATCAGGCTCGAGGCCACGCCGCTGCCGCGGCGCACCAGGGCGCGCACGCGCGCCTCGAGCTCTTGCAGGGCAAAGGGTTTGGCCATGTAGTCGTCGGCGCCGAGGTCGAGGCCGCGCACGCGCTCTTCCACGCTGTCGGCGGCGGTGAGGATCAGCACCGGCAGTGCCGATCCACGCCCGCGCAGGCGCTTGAGCACCTCGATGCCATGCAGGCGCGGCAGCCCCAGATCGAGGATCAGCAGATCGAACTCGGAATTGGCCATGAGGGCGGCGTCGGCTTCGCTGCCACTGGTGACGTGGTCCACCGCGGCGCCGGTGCCGCGCAGGGTGCGCAACAATCCGTCGGCCAGTACCTGGTCGTCTTCGGCGATGAGGATGCGCATGGTTTGGGTCTCGGGCCGGGTGGGGAGGATGAAATGGCGCGGCAGGGCGATGGCGATCGGCTGCAATGGATTTTAGGCTGCGCCGCCGTGGCGGGCAAGATATTTGCGGCACCAGCCCCGACTGGGCGCTGCGGCGTGGTTAAACTGGCAGGCAGTAGGGGGGCCTGTGGGCCTGCCGGTTCTGCGCGCGCGCGCCCATTCTTTTTTTTGGAGATTCGTCTATGAGTTCGAGCACCAAGGCAGCAGACAACGACAAAGCCAAGGCCCTGCAAGCGGCGCTGGCGCAAATCGACAAGCAGTTCGGCAAGGGCACGATCATGCGCCTGGGGGAGGGCGAGGTCGTGGCCGACATCCAGGTCTGCTCGACCGGTTCGCTGGGGCTCGATCTGGCGCTGGGCGTGGGCGGTCTGCCGCGCGGGCGGGTGATCGAAATCTACGGCCCCGAGAGCTCGGGCAAGACCACGCTGACGCTGCAGGTGATCGCCGAGATGCAAAAAATCGGTGGCACCTGCGCCTTCATCGACGCCGAGCACGCGCTGGATGCGCAGTATGCGCAAAAACTGGGCGTCAACCTGCAAGAGCTGCTCATCAGCCAGCCCGACACCGGCGAGCAGGCGCTGGAGATCGTCGATGCGCTGGTGCGCTCGGGTGCGGTCGATCTGATCGTGGTCGATTCGGTGGCCGCGCTCACGCCCAAGGCCGAGATCGAGGGCGACATGGGCGACAGCCTGCCCGGGCTGCAGGCGCGGCTGATGAGCCAGGCCTTGCGCAAGCTCACCGCGACCATCAAGAAAACCAACTGCATGGTGATTTTCATCAACCAGATCCGGATGAAGATCGGCGTCATGTTTGGCAGCCCCGAGACCACCACCGGCGGCAACGCGCTCAAGTTTTATGCCTCGGTGCGGCTCGACATCCGGCGCACCGGCTCGATCAAGAAGGGCGAAGACGTGATCGGCTCCGAGACCAAGGTCAAGGTGGTGAAGAACAAGGTGGCGCCACCCTTCAAAACGGCCGAGTTCGACATCCTGTACGGCGAAGGCATCAGCCGCCTGGGCGAGATCGTGGACCTCGGGGTGCTGCACAAGGTGGTGGACAAGTCCGGTGCCTGGTACGCGTACGGCGGCGAAAAGATCGGCCAGGGGCGCGAGAACGCGCGCGAGTTTTTGCGCGAGAACCCGGCGCTGGCGCGCGAGATCGAAAACAAGATTCGCGCGCTGCTGGCGGTGCCGGAGCGCGAGTCGGTGCCGACCGGCGAGGTGCCGTTCGAGGCCGACTGAGCGGTGGGCCTGAAGCAGGCGTTGCAAGGCCGGCCCCGTGGTGGCGATGTCCCTGAAGGCGCGGGCGCTGCGTGCGCTGGCGCAGCGCGAGCACAGCCGCCTCGAGCTGGCGCGCAAGCTGCAACCCCACGCCGACGCGACGCAGCCGCCGGCCGCACTGGAGGCCCTGCTCGACGAGCTGCAGGCGCAAGGGTGGCTCAGCGATGCGCGCTTTGCCGAGGCCTGGAGCCGCAACCGCGCCCAGCGCCAAGGGGTGGCGCGCATCCGCGCCGAGCTGCGCCAACGTGGGGTGGAGGCGGGGCAGGTGGAGCAAGCCACCGCCGCGCTGGCTGATACCGAGGCCGAGCGGGCGCAGCAGGTGTGGCAAAAAAAGTTTGGCCAGCCTGCGCGCGACGCCACCGAGCGCGCGCGCCAGATCCGTTTCCTGCTCGGGCGCGGATTTGACACCGGTTTGGCCTGCCGCGTGGTGCCCAAGCCGCAGCCACGCGCAGCAGGGCCCGAAGCAAGCCCTGAAGCGGGCTTTGATGAAGGCCTGTGATCAGCCGCCGTTGCGTGAGCGGCGCTGGCGCACGGCCGCCGCCAGTTCGTGCAGCAGCGGCACGGTGTGCTCAAACCCCAGGCAGGCGTCGGTGAGCGAGACGCCGTGGCGCAGCGGCTGGCCGGGCACGATGTCCTGGCGCCCCTCGTGCAGGTGGCTTTCGATCATCAGGCCCATGATGCGCTGTTCGCCGGCGGCCACTTGCGCCGCCACGTCGGCGCCGACCTCGAGTTGGCGCTGCGGCTGTTTGCGGCTGTTGGCGTGCGAGCAGTCGATCATCACCCGCTCGCGCAGGCCGGCGGCGCGCAGGCGCGCGCAGGCGGCCTCGACGTCGGCTGCGCTGTAGTTGGGTTGCGCTCCGCCGCGCAGAATCACGTGGCAGTCGGCGTTGCCACGGGTCTCGAAGATCGCCGCCTGTCCCATCTTGGTCATGCCCATGAAGGCGTGCGGCGCGGCCGCGGCCTGCAGCGCGTCCACGGCGATCTGCACCGAGCCGTCGGTGCCGTTCTTGAAGCCCACCGGGCAGCTCAGGCCGCTGGCCAGTTGCCGGTGGCTCTGGCTTTCGGTGGTGCGCGCGCCGATGGCGGCCCAGCTCACCAAGTCGCTGATGTATTGCGGCGAGAGCAGATCGAGGAACTCGGTGCCCACCGGCAGCCCGAGCGCCAGGATGTCGAGCAGCAACAGGCGCGCACGCTCCAGCCCCTCGTTGATGGCAAAACTGCCGTCGAGGTGCGGGTCGTTGATGTAGCCCTTCCAGCCCACGGTGGTGCGCGGTTTCTCGAAATACACCCGCATCACCAGCAGCAGCTCGCCCGCCAGCGCCGCCGCCTGGGCCTGCAGCAGGCGCGCGTATTCGAGCGCTTGGTCGTGGTCGTGGATCGAGCACGGGCCCACGATCAGCAGCAGCCGGTCGTCGCGCCCATGCAGCAGGCGCGCAATGGCGGCGCGGCTGCGCTCGACCAGGGTCGCGCTGGCCTCGGGCAGCGGCAGCCACTCTTGCAGCAGCGCCGGCGTGATCAGCGGGCGCACGGCGGCGATGCGCAGGTCGTCGATGCGGGTGTGGTCCAGGGTGGCGGGCCGGGCGTGGGGGGGGACGTGGGTCATGGGCGGTGCATGGATATCAGTCAGAACGCAAGGAAAGCGTAGAAAATGCTCGTGGCAGCTGGCTATACTGCGCTGGTTTTGGCTGGATTTAGCCGCATTTCGTTCAAAACAAGGCCTTTGGGAAACGTATGCACAACATCGAACTGTACGACAAACACGACCACCGCTTCATTTTGCTCAACGAGAGCGATCCGGGCCAAGAAGACGGCGTGCGCTCGAACCAATACCTGGTGCAGCACGGCAACGTTGGCGCGTTGCTGGACCCGGGTGGCTTTGGCGTCATGCCGCGCGTGCTCACCGAGCTGCTGCGCTATGGCGCGCCGGACCAGATCAAGGCCATCATCCTGTCGCACCAAGACCCGGACATCGTCGGCGGCATTGCGACCTGGCTCGAACTGACCACGGCCCCAGTGTACATCTCGCGCATCTGGACCCGCTTTGTGCCGCATTACGGCATCGAGGAGATGGGGCGCTTCATCGGCGTGCCCGACTCGGGCATGTCGCTGACGCTGGCGCCGGGCTTCGAGCTCGAGCTGGTGCCGGCGCATTTTCTGCACTCCGAAGGCCAGATCAACGTCTACGACCCGCTGGCCAAGGTCTTGTTCAGCGGTGACATCGGCGCGGCCATGATGCCCAACGACGACGACTCCCCTTTTGTCGACGACTTCGCCGCCCATCTGCCGCACATCGTCGGTTTTCACCGCCGCTACATGTGCGGCAACCGGGCCGCCCGCAACTGGGTGCAGCGCGTGCGCCAGCTCGACATCGACATGCTGGCGCCCCAGCACGGCCCGATCTATCGCGGTGCCGCCGTGCCGGCCTTTCTCGACTGGTTCGAGCAACTGCAATGCGGCATGGATCTGTTGCCCGAAATCCTGGCCGAGGTCGAGCTGTGAACGCGGCCGCGCCGCCACCTCAGCCGGCCAGCATTGCGGAGTTGCGGCTGTATGTGTTGCAGCGCTTTGCCGCTTTGCTCGAAGGCCAGATGCGCACCCAGGGCCTGAGCAACGCGATCTCGCACATGGTTGCTGGGGTGCAGAGCGAAGTGATGCGCAATCTGCGCCAGACCCTGGCAGCGCTGGAGCCGATCGACCTGCCCGAGGCGAGCCGGCGCCCGTTGCTGGCCGGGCTCGAGCAGGCCTTGCAGCGCTGCCGCAACCTCGAGGCCGCGCTGCCGCTGCTGGTGCAGGCGCGGCAAAAGCGCGGTGCCGACAACCGCACCGACTTGCGCAGCATCCTGCTGCGCTTTGACGACACGGCGCAAAAACTGTCCGGGACCCTGGTGCAAAAAGACCTGCTCGAGCGCCAGAGCGCGGTGCTGGAGCAGATCATCCTCTCGCACGAAAACGTGACCCAGTGGAAGCTGTTCGTGCAGAACATCCTGTCCAGCTTCCAGCGCATCTTTCCGTTTCAGTTTTTCTTCATCGCCTTCAGCGAGGGGCGCGGGCTGTCGCTCAACCTCTACTACGTGGGCCACCCGAGCGCCGAGAACAAGCAGTTGGCGCGTGAGCACCTGACCCAGCAGATGCTGCACGAGTTGCGCTTGCCATCCGACAGTGCCGTCGATATCGAGGAGTTCGAGATCGAGCCCTTGGAGCCACAGCAACCGATCGACCATGTCGAGATGATCACGGTGGCGGTGCCCGATATCCACAACGTCAACCTCGCCGGCCTGCTCGGGGTGGCCTATGCCAGCGCCCACCACCCCGAGCCGCAGGAGATCGCCATCATCCGCTCGATTCTGGCGGTGATGGTGATGGTGGTGGGTTCGAGCAAGGCGCTCGGGCGCACCCTGTCGGAGCTGGAGTATTACTCGACCCACGACCCGCTGACCGGCTTGCACAACCGGCGCTATTTCAGCGAAATGCTCGATTACGAGGTCGGGCGCTCGACCCGGCACCGGCACGAGTTCGCGCTCCTGATGCTGGACTTGGACGACTTCAAGGACGTCAACGACACCTGGGGCCATCCGTGTGGCGATCAGGTGCTGCGCCGCATCGCCGAATGCCTCAAGAGCGAGACGCGCAAGGGCGACCTGACGGCGCGGCTGGGCGGCGACGAGTTCATCCTGATGCTGACCGAAACCGGCAGCACGGGCGCCCAAGTGGCGGCCGACAAACTGCGCCAGCGGCTCAAGGAGCTTGAATACCTGGCGCCCGACGGCACGGCCTTCCACATCACGACTTCGGTCGGCGTGGTCACCTTTCCGCAAGATGCCGATACCGTCTCGGACTTGATGGCCGGTGTCGACATGGGCCTGTACCGCGCCAAGGCCCAGGGCAAGGACGGCGTCGGCACCATGCAGGCCGTGGGCGCGCAGGTGCGCCACAACCGGCTCACGCGCGACCTGGTGGAAAAGCTGCGGCTGGCCTTGAAAGAAGACCGGGTGCGGCCGTTTTTCCAGCCGATCTATTCCGGCCGCGGCGAGTTGTACGCCTACGAAACGCTGGCGCGCCTGCACGAGCCCGACGGGCAGACCGTCTCGGCCGGCGCCTTTATCGAAACCATCGAAAAATACGGCATGGGGCGCGAGCTCGACCGCGCCGTGGTCGGCCACGCGCTGCACGCCTTGAAGCAGCGCATGCTGATGGGCAAAGCGCCGGTCAAGCTGTTCATCAACCTGTCGGTGCAGGAGCTGCAGGGGCGGGGCGTCATTGGCTACGCCGAACAGTTGTGCGCCGAGCTGCAGATTCCACCCAGCACCCTGGTGTTCGAGTTGCTCGAGCGCGACGCCATTGGCGACATGACGCACACCCGCAGCTTCCTGACGACGCTGCGTGAAAAGGGGTTTTTGTTTGCGCTCGACGATTTTGGCAGCGGCTACAACTCGTTTCACTATCTGCGTGAGCTGAGCTTTGATTTCGTCAAGATCGATGGCACCTTCGTGCGCAACATCCTCCACTCGCGCATCGACCACTCGCTGGTGCGCAACCTCACCCACCTGTGCCAAGACATAGGCATTCAGATGGTGGCCGAGTTCGTCGAGTCCGAGCCCTTGTGGCAGGCCCTGCGCACCATGGGTGTGGACTATGCCCAGGGCTACCACTTGGGTGTGCCTGGCCCGCACATGCCTTGAGAGGCGGCAGCCCGCCGTCCGCCATTCAGGCCAAGGCGGCCCTACTTGCCGATGCAAAACGAGCCAAAAATCTGACCCAGCAGGTCGTCGGCGCTGAACTGGCCGGTGATCTGATTCAGGGCGTTCTGCGCCAGCCGCAGCTCTTCGGCCAGCAAATCGAGGCGGGGGCTGGGTGTGTGCAGATGCGGATCGGCCGCGTCCAGGTGCCACCCCACTTGCGCCAGGGCCTGCACGTGGCGCGCGCGCGCGCTGTAAAGGCCCTCGGCCCCGCTTTGGCCGCCGGCGCATTCGAGCAGGCGCTGGCGCAGGGCGTCGAGCCCGGCCCCGGTTTTGGCCGATAGGTGCAGACCTGGCGCTGCGCCTGTGGTGCTGGCGCTCGGCAAGGGGCGGCAGGCTGCGGGGGCTGTGCTGGACGGTGCAGAGGGCCGGGCAGCGAGCAGATCGGCCTTGTTCCAGACTTGCAGCAGCGTCACCTGCGCTTGCCGCCGCTCGGCCAGTGCGGCGGCGAGTGCGGCGTCGGCCAAGTCGTAGTCGCGCTGGCCGGCGCGGCTGGCGTCGCGCAGCCACAGCAGCACGTCGGCGCTTGCAATCTGCGCCCAGGCGCGCTCGATGCCGATGCGCTCGACCTCGTCGCTGCTGGCGCGCAGGCCGGCGGTGTCGATGACGTGCAGCGGCACGCCCTCGATCTGGAGGCTTTGCTGCAGCACGTCGCGCGTGGTGCCGGCGATGGGGGTGACGATCGCCAGCTCGGCCCCGGCCAAGGCGTTGAGCAGCGAGCTTTTGCCCACATTGGGCTGGCCGGCGATCACCACCCGAATGCCTTCGCGCAGCAGCGCGCCCTGGCGCGTCTGGCGCTGCACCTGGGCGAGCTGCTGGCGCAGGCGCTGCAGCTGCCCGGTGGCATCGGCTTGCTGCAGGAAGTCGATTTCTTCTTCGGGGAAGTCGAGCGTGGCCTCGACCAGCGTGCGCAGCCCGATCAGGCGCTCGCGCAGCTCCTGCAGCGCCTCCGAGAAGGCCCCCGACAGAGAGCGCGCGGCGCCGCGTGCGGCGCTTTCGGTGGCGGCGTCGATCAGGTCGGCGACGGCCTCGGCTTGCGCCAAGTCCAGCTTGCCGTTCAAAAAAGCGCGCTCGGTGAACTCGCCCGGCCGCGCCAGGCGCAGGCCCGCCAGGCGCGGCTGGCCGGTGGCGGGGTCGGGCTCGGCGGCGGCGCCCAGGCAACGCGCCAGCAGCAGTTGCAGCAGCACCGCTCCGCCATGGGCTTGCAGCTCGAGCACGTCTTCGCCGCTGTAGGAGTGCGGCGCCGGAAAATACAGCGCCAGCCCGTGGTCGATGGCGCTGCCGTCGTGCTCGAGGAACGGGCCGTAGCAGGCCTGGCGCGCGGGCAGGGTGCGGCCGCACAGGGCACGCACCAGCGGCTCCAGCCCCAACCCCGAGACGCGCACGATGCCCACCGCCCCACGCCCAGGCGCGGTGGCGATGGCCACGATCGGGTCGCGCCGCGTGGTCAGCATGGCCAAGTGCCTTTCAGCCCCTCAGCTCTTGAAGTTGGGCAGGGTGAACTTGAGCGGCACGCCCATCTTGGCGTTGATGTAGGCCTGCTGCGCGATCGTCAGCACGTTGTTGACGAACCAGTACAGCACCAGCCCGGCCGGGAAGAAGAAGAACATGATGCTGAAGACGAAGGGCAGGATCCACATCAGCTTGGCCTGCAGCGGATCGGGCGGCAGCGGGTTGAGGGCGGTCTGGATCACGGTCGTGATCATCATCAGCAGCGGCAGGATGAACCAGGGGTCGGGCGTGGAGAGGTCGCCGATCCACAAGATCCAGGGTGCGTTGCGCATCTCGACGCTGGCCAGCAGCACCCAGTAGAGCGCGATGAAGACCGGAATCTGGATCAGGATCGGGAAGCAGCCGCCGAGCGGATTGACCTTTTCCTCGCGGTACAGCTTCATCATCTCTTGCTGCATGAGCTGCGGGTTGTCCTTGAGGCGCTCGCGCATTTCCATGATGCGCGGGTTGACCGCCTTCATCTTGGCCATGGAGCGGTAGGCCTTGGCGTTGAGCCAGTAAAAGGCGGCGCGGATCAGCACCACCAGCAGCACGATCGCCCAGCCCCAGTTGCCGACCAAAGCGTGGATTTGGTAGAGCAGCCAGTACATGGGCTTGGCGAGCACGGTCAGCCAGCCGTAGTCCTTGAGCAGGTCCAGCCCCGGGGCGATGAGCTCGAGCTCGGTTTCGTACTGCGGCCCGACGAACAGGCGGGTGTCGAGGGTTTGGGTTTGGCCCGGCGCGATGCTGCCCAGGGCCATGATGCTGCCGACCGAATACAGTGGCCCGACCACGCGCGCGAAGTTTTCGCGTGCCACGCCGGTCTCGGGCAGCCAGGCGCTGGCAAAGTAGTGCTGCACCATGGCCACGTAGCCGTCGCTGGCGCTGCGCTGGAACGCGGCCTCGTTGGCCCGAATGTGGGCGAACTCGATCTGCTGGAACTTGGCCGCTTCGCTATAGACCACCGGGCCGGTGAAGGTGTAGTAGAACGGCACGTCGCTGCCGGCTTGCAGGCCGTCGCGCACCAGCTGCACATAGACCTGCGGCGACGCGGCTGCGGCGCCGACGTTGCGCACCTCGTGGCGCACGCCGATCACGTGGCTGTCGCGCGCGATGGTGTAGATTTTGGCCAGCACCACACCGCCCACGGGCTCGGATTCGAAGCGCAGTGTGAGCTCGGTTTGGCCTTCGGCAAAAACCGGCGCGCCCGAAACCAGGCGCATCGGGGTGGTGTGGTTGGGGAAGTCGCCGCCGATCAGGCCGCTTTGCGCCACGTAGGTGCGCTCGGGCGTTTGCTTGAGCAGGCGCAGCGGGGTTTGGCTGTGGCGCAGCTCGCGCCCCACCTCTTCGTAGTGGCGCAGCAGCGTGGCGCCGATGAGCGCGCCGCCTTGGGAGTCGAAGGTCAGCTCCATGGCGTCGCTGCGCACGGTCACGGTTGCGCGCGGGGCGGCTGGGGCGGGGGCCGGTGGCACTGCGGCGTCGGGTTGGGCGCCGAGCAAGGTGGCGGTGGGCAAGGCGGCATTGGCCGGCGCCGTGGCCATGGCGGGTGGGGTTGCGGCCGCATCTGCCGCCGCCGCCGGGGCGGCCTCGGTGGCCGGGGGCTGGCCGGTGGGGAAGAAGGTTGCCTCGCGGCCGTTGTGGATTTGCCACTGGTCCCACAGCAGGATCAGCGAGAACACCAAGATCACCCAGAGGATGGAGCGGCGAATGTCGGTCATGAGGGCTTCTTGCGCGAGCGGCGGGGGCTCAGGAGAGAGGAAAAGGGAGGCGCCCATTGCGCGGGCACTGGGTCGCAGCCGCCCTCGCACCAAGGGTGGCAGCGCGCTATGCGCCGCAGCGTCAGGTAGCTGCCGCCCAGTGCGCCGTGCTGACGCAGGGCTTGCAGACTGTAGCCGGAGCAGGTGGGCTCGAAGCGGCAGTTCGCGCCCAGCAGCGGGCTGAGCAGGTAGCGGTAGCCCTGCACCAAGGCGATGAGCAGCTGTTGCGGCCAGTTACGCACGGCGCGGCCCCTGCAGCAGTTGCAGCAGTTCGGCGCGCACGCTCTGGCGCAGGGCGTCAGAGGCGGCGCTGGGAAACGCCTGGCGTGCGTAGGGGCTGCGCAAGCGCACTACCCAGGCTTGGGGTGGCAAGGGCGCCAGCAGATCGGCCGCCAGCGCATAGATCTGGCGCCGCACCAAGTTGCGTGTGACGGCTCGACGCGCCCAGCGCTTGGGCACCAGCGCGCCCAGCCAGTGCGGGACAACGGGGAACAAAGCGGGCGCGGCCCCCAGCGGTGGCGGCACCGGGTCGAACTCGAGCGCATGCAAGGCAAAGTGTGGCGTTTTGGCAACCGGGGCGCGGCGCAGCAACGCGTCAAACTGTTTGCCGTGGCGAATGCGCCCCAAACCGGTGTGAACCGAGGCATGGGCGCCGGCGGGCGCGAGCGGGGTGGCGCTGGCTGCAAGCATACACAGACCGTCTGGGGCGCTGCGAGGGCGGATCAGCCCTTGGGGCCTTCAGGCGTGAGAGCGGGCGGGTGCAAGACTCAAAGGCCGAGGCGCTTGCGGCCCTTGGCGCGGCGTGCATTGATCACGGCGCGGCCACCACGGGTTTTCATGCGAACCAGGAAGCCGTGGGTGCGGGCGCGGCGGATTTTGGAGGGTTGGTAGGTGCGTTTCATGATGTTGGACGGCTCGTGGCAAGCCTGAGGCAGGCTTGGGGTTTGGGTGATTTTGAGACTAAACCTTGGATTATTGCAAATTTTGCCCGTTATGCCAAGAGTTTTGGCTGGCTGGCTGGCCGGCTGGCCAAGGCTGTCCAAGGCTGGCTGGGGCTGGCTGGGGCTGGCTGGGGCTGGCTGGGGCTGGGGTAGGGCGGGGTTCGTCAGTCGCAGGCTCTGATTCCTCACCCCGCCCTACCCCAGCCCCAGCCAGCCTTGGGTGGTGCGCAGAAACCCGCATGTGGATAACTTGAGGGCGCGGCTACAATGCACCTTCACAGTTTGGCCGCTAGGCGCGCTGGCCAGCGTTTCGAATTCACTGCCCCTCCATGTCCCTTGTTTTGATTCCGCCCGAAGTCTCGGAGCCTGCGGAGGCTTTGTGGTCAGCCTGTGTGCAGCGGTTGGCGCATGAGTTGCCGGCGCAGCAGTTCAACACCTGGATCCGCCCCTTGGCGGCGCAGGTGTCGCAGACCGCCGACGCGGTCACCTTGGTGCTGCCGAGCCGCTTCAAGCTCGACTGCATCCGCAACCAGTACGCCGCCCGCATCGCCGCCGCGCTGCAGGCGGTGGCGGGGCAGCCGGTCGCGCTCGAGCTGGTGCTGGCCAGCCGTGCGGGGGTGCGCAAGGCCGCCGCGCCCGATGCGCAGCCGTCCGAGCCGCTTTGGCGTCCGGCCGAGGCGCCAGCAGCGGCACAGGCCAGCGCCGCCCCCGTCGCTGCGGCCAAGGCCAAGCTGGCCGAGCCCGCGCATCGGCTCAACCACGGCCTGACTTTTGCCACCCTGGTCGAGGGCACGGCCAACCGCATGGCGCGCGCGGCGGCCATGCACGTGGCGCACCACCCAGGCCAGCTCTACAACCCCCTGTTCATTTACGGCGGCGTGGGCCTGGGCAAAACGCACTTGATGCACGCCATCGGCAACCAGTTGCTGGCTGGGCGTTCGGCCGCCAAGGTGCTCTACATCCACGCCGAACAGTTCGTGACCGACGTGGTCAAGTCGTACCAGCGCAAGACCTTCGACGAGTTCAAGGCGCGCTACCACTCGCTGGATCTGTTGCTGATCGACGATGTGCAGTTTTTTGCCAACAAAGAGCGCACCCAGGAGGAGTTTTTCAACGCCTTCGAAGCGCTGCTGGCCAAGAAAAGCCACATCGTCATGACCAGCGACACCTACCCCAAGGGCCTGACCGACATCCACGAGCGGCTGGTGTCGCGCTTCGACGCCGGCCTGACGGTGGCCATCGAACCGCCCGAGCTGGAAATGCGCGTGGCCATCTTGCTCAGCAAGGCCGAGGCCGAAGCGGCGGCGCTGCCCGAAGACGTGGCCTTTTTCGTGGCCAAGAATGTGCGCTCCAACGTGCGCGAGCTCGAGGGCGCGCTGCGCAAGATTCTGGCCTACTCGCGCTTCAACCACAAAGAGGTGTCGATCGCGCTGGCGCGCGAGGCGCTGCGCGACCTGCTCAGCATCCAGAACCGCCAGATCTCGGTCGAGAACATCCAGAAAACCGTGGCCGACTTCTACAAGATCAAGGTCGCCGACATGTACTCGCGCAAGCGCCCGGCCAATATCGCCCGCCCGCGCCAGATCGCCATGTTTCTGGCCAAGGAGCTGACGCAAAAGAGCCTGCCCGAAATCGGCGAACTGTTTGGCGGCCGCGACCACACCACGGTGTTGCACGCGGTGCGCAAGATCGCCGCCGAGCGCCAGACCCTGAGCGAGCTCAACCAGCAGTTGCACGTGCTCGAGCAGACCCTCAAGGGTTGAGCGGCGCGGACGCAATCTTCAACGCCCATGCCCGCCCGCGCCGCCCCAGACCCGGTTTGCAAACCTGCAACAATTCGCGTTGCGCCGCCGCCCGCAGCGCGCTAGCCCCCAGCGCCTTCGCCCCTTACCGAACCGAACCGAAAGCCCGCCCATGATCGTTGTGCAATCGACCCAAGACAAGCTGTTGGCCGCCCTGCAAGCGGTGTCTGGCATCGTGGAGCGCCGCCACACCATGCCGGTGCTGGCCAATGTGCTGCTGCGCAAGGAGGGTGGCTTGGTGCAGCTGACCACCAGCGACCTCGAAATCCAGATCCGCACCCAAGCCGAGCTCGGCGGCGACGCCGGCACCTACGCCACCACGGTGGGCGCGCGCAAGCTGATCGACATTTTGCGCACCCTGCCGCCCGAGCAAAAAGTGACGATCGAGGCGCAGCAGAGCAAGCTGGTGCTCAGGGGCGGCAAGTCGCGCTTCACTCTGCAAACCCTGCCGGCCGAAGATTTTCCGCTGGTGCAGCAGGCGCCCAGCTTTGGCCCGGCTTTCAGCGTGCCGCAAAAGGTGTTCAAGAGCCTGTTGGGCCAGGTTTCCTTTGCCATGGCGGTGCAAGACATCCGCTACTACCTCAACGGCATCTTGTTCGTGGCCGAAGGCAAAACCCTGAGCCTGGTGGCGACCGACGGCCACCGGCTGGCTTTTTCCAGCGCCGCGCTCGAGGTCGAGGTGCCCAAGCAAGAGGTGATCCTGCCACGCAAGACGGTGCTCGAGCTGCAGCGCCTGCTCTCGCAAGCCGAGGGCGATGTGGAACTGCAATTTGCTTCCAACCAGGCGCGCTTCAGCTTTGGCGCGCTCGAGTTCATCAGCAAACTGGTCGAAGGCAAGTTCCCCGATTACCAGCGCGTCATCCCGCAGCAGCACCCGCACGTGCTGCTGCTGGGGCGCCAGCCGCTGCTGGCGGCGTTGCAGCGCGCCGCCCTCATGACCAGCGACAAGTTCAAGGGCGTGCGCCTGAGCCTCGAGCCCGGTGTGCTGCGGCTGGTGGCACACAATGCCGAACAGGAAGAGGCGTTGGACGAGCTCGACATCGAGTACCAAGGCCCGATGATGGAAATGGGCTTCAACGTCAGCTACCTAATCGAGGGCCTGTCGAGCATGGCGCAAGAGATGGTGCGCCTCGAGCTGGCCGACAGCAACGCCTCGGCGCTGCTCACCATCCCCGAGCACGAAAGCTACAAATACGTGGTGATGCCGATGCGCATCTGATGCCGCTGCCAGCGCTGCCACGGCCTGGCCGTTTTTGCCTGATCTGCCCGCCAGCGTGCGGGCTGCGCCTTTGATGAGAGTTGATCGATGAATCCCGATTTCCCCACCGCCCAGCCAGACCCCACTGCGCCGGACCCCCTCGAGCCGACGGCCTCGGCGAGCAGCGCCGGCTACGGCGAGGGTTCGATCCAGATCCTCGAGGGACTGGAGGCGGTGCGCAAACGCCCCGGCATGTACATCGGCGACACCTCCGACGGCACCGGCTTGCACCATCTGGTGTTCGAGGTCGTCGACAACTCGATCGACGAGGCGCTGGCCGGGTATTGCGACGACATCGTCGTCACCATCCACACCGACAACTCGATCAGTGTCGCCGACAACGGGCGCGGCATCCCCACCGGCATCAAGTGGGACGACAAGCACGAGCCCAAGCGCAGCGCGGCCGAAATTGCCCTCACCGAGCTGCACGCCGGCGGCAAGTTCAACCAGAACAGCTACAAGGTCTCGGGCGGCTTGCACGGCGTGGGCGTGAGCTGCGTCAACGCCCTGAGCCGCTGGCTGCGCCTGACGGTGCGCCGCGACGGCCGCGTGCACCAGCTCGAATTTGCCCGCGGCGAGGTGCAGCAGCGCCAGCTTGAAACCATCGACGGCGTGGAGGTGTCGCCGATGCGCCGCAGCGGTGTCACCGAAAAGCGCGGCACCGAGGTGCACTTTCTGCCCGACAGCGAGATCTTTCAGCAAAACGCCGATTTTCACTACGAGATCCTGGCCAAACGGCTGCGCGAGCTGAGCTTTCTCAACCACGGGGTGCGCATCCGCTTGCACGACGAACGCAGCGGCAAGCAGGACGATTTTTCGGGCGCCGGCGGCGTCAAGGGCTTCGTCGAGTTCATCAACGCGGGCAAGAAAGTGCTGCACCCCAACGCCTTTTACGCCAGCGGCGCGCGCCCGGCCGAAAGCTACGGCGGCATCCCCGGCACCGAAATCGGCGTCGAAGTGGCGATGCAGTGGAACGAGAGCTACAACGAAAACGTGTTGTGCTTCACCAACAACATACCGCAGCGCGACGGCGGCAGCCACCTGACCGGGCTGCGCGCGGCCATGACGCGCGTCATCGGCAAGTACATCGAGCAAAACGAAGTGGCCAAGAAGGCCAAGGTCGAAGTCAGCGGCGACGACATGCGCGAAGGCCTGTGCTGCGTGCTTTCGGTCAAGGTGCCCGAGCCCAAGTTCAGCAGCCAGACCAAGGACAAGCTGGTCAGCTCCGAGGTGCGCGCGCCTGTCGAGGACATCGTCGCCAAGGCGCTGACCGAGTACCTCGAAGAGCGGCCGCAAGACGCCAAGCTGCTGTGCAGCAAGATCGTGGACGCGGCGCGGGCGCGCGAGGCGGCGCGCAAGGCGCGCGAACTCACGCGGCGCAAGGGCGTGCTCGACGGCCTGGGGTTGCCGGGCAAGCTGGCCGACTGCCAGGAAAAAGACCCGGCCCTGTGCGAGATCTACATCGTCGAGGGCGACAGCGCCGGCGGCAGCGCCAAGCAGGGGCGCGACCGCAAGTTCCAGGCCATTTTGCCCCTGCGCGGCAAGATTCTGAACGTGGAAAAGGCGCGCTACGAAAAGCTGCTCTCCAGCAACGAAATCCTGACCCTGATCACGGCGCTGGGCACCGGCATCGGCAAAGCCAGCGCCGCCGACGAGTACAACCCCAAGGCCAAGAACGGATCGGACGATTTCAACGTGGCCAAGCTGCGTTACCACCGCATCATCATCATGACCGACGCCGACGTCGACGGCGCCCACATCCGCACCCTGCTGCTCACCTTCTTTTACCGCCAGATGCCCGAGCTGGTCGAACGCGGCCACATCTACATCGCCCAGCCGCCGCTGTACAAGGTCAAGTCCGGCAAAGAGGAGCTGTACCTGAAAGACGCGGCCGCGCTCGACGCCTACCTGCTGCGCATCGCGCTGCGCGACGCTTCCATCCACACCGGCGGCGCGCAGGGGCGTACGCTCGAGGGCGAGACCCTGGCCGAGCTGGCGCGCCGACACCAGGTGGCCGAAGCGGTGATCGGGCGCCTGAGCGCCTTCATGGACGCCGAGGCCCTGCGCGCCATGGCCGACGGCGTGGCGCTGGCGCTCGACGACATGGAGCAAGCCAGCGCCAGCGCCAGCGCCTTGCAGAGCGCCCTGCGCGCCCTGAGCAGCACCGGCGTGCCGGCCGAAGTCACGGCCGAGTTCGATGCGCGCAGCGACAAGCCGCTGCTGCGCATCAGCCGCCGCCACCACGGCAACGTGCGCAGCAGCGTGGTCACGCAAGACTTCGTGCACGGCGCCGACTACGCCGCGCTGGCCCATGCGGCGCAGACCTTTGCCGGCCTGCTCGACGCGGGCGCCACGGTGCGGCGCGGCGAAGGCGAGCGGCGCAAGGAAGAAAAAGTGGCCGATTTCCGCAGCGCCATGCAGTGGCTGCTGGCCGAAGCCGAGCGCAGCAGCGCGCGCCAGCGCTACAAGGGCCTGGGCGAGATGAACCCCGAGCAACTGTGGGAAACGACCATGGACCCGGCGGTGCGCCGCCTGCTGCAAGTGCGCATCGAAGACGCGATCGAGGCCGACCGCGTCTTCAGCACGCTCATGGGCGACGAAGTCGAGCCGCGCCGCCACTTCATCGAGCACAACGCCCTGCGCGCCGCGAATCTGGACGTGTGAGGCGCGTCTGTAGGTATACGCATAAGCTGAGAAACGGGACCCATAAGTTGAGAAACTTTGGGTCCTTTGTTTTGAGCAACAAGGGCCATTTAGAGCCTCACGCCGCTATCATTGTTGGTATCCATGCCAGGGTGCCTGAACCATCCCTGGGAGACCTTTGATTCAGGGACCCCATGCTCACCAGCGACATCCGCAGCCAAATCGACGCCATCTGGAACGCCTTCTGGTCGGGCGGCATCTCCAACCCCATGGAGGTGCTCGAGCAAATCACCTACCTGCTGTTCATCCGCCGCCTGGATGACGCCCACACACTCGAAGAAAGCAAGGCGCTGCTGCTCAAGCAGCCTATGGCCCAGCGTATCTTCCCCGAAGGCAAAGACGCCCTGGGTCGCCCCTACGACGACCTGCGCTGGTCGCGCTTCAAGCACTTTGCCCCGGCTGAGATGTTCAACGTGGTAGGCGAGCGCGTGTTTCCCTTCTTGCGCACCCGAGGCGGGGATGGTTCCACCTACAGCCAGCACATGAAGGATGCCCGGTTCACCATCCCCACGCCCGGCCTGCTGTCCAAGGTGGTGGACATGCTGGACCACGTGCCCATGGAAGACCGCGACACCAAGGGCGACCTGTACGAATACATGCTGGGCAAGATTGCCGCCGCGGGCCAGAACGGCCAGTTTCGCACGCCCCGGCACCTCATCAAGCTCATGGTGGCCATGACCGCCCCCACGCCCAAAGACGTGATTTGCGACCCGGCCAGCGGCACCTGCGGCTTTCTGGTGGCTGCCGGCGAATACCTGCGCGAAAAACACCCCACGCTGTTCAGCGACGCCTCGGCCCGGGCGCACTTCCACCATGGCATGTTCCATGGCTACGACTTCGACAACACCATGCTGCGCATCGGCAGCATGAACATGGCACTGCACGGGGTGGACAACCCTGACATCCGGTACAAAGACTCCCTCGCCCAGGACCACGAGGCGGACGAAGAGAAGTACAGCCTCATCCTGGCCAACCCGCCCTTTGCCGGCAGCCTAGACTACGAGAACACCGCCAAAGACTTGCTGAGCATCGTCAAGACCAAGAAGACCGAGCTGTTGTTCATGGCCTTGTTCCTGCGGTTGCTCAAGCCCGGTGGGCGGGCGGCTGTGGTGGTACCGGATGGGGTGCTGTTCGGCTCCAGCAAAGCGCACAAAGAGCTGCGCCGCATGCTTGTGGAAGACCAGAAGCTGGATGGCGTGTTGTCATTGCCCGCCGGCGCCTTCAAGCCCTACGCGGGTGTGTCCACCGCCATTCTGTTCTTCACCAAAACCAACTCGGGCGGCACCGACCAGGTCTGGTTCTACGACATGCAGGCCGATGGCTGGAGCCTGGACGACAAACGCCAGCCTTTGCTCGATGAAAACAAGCTTGGGCCCTACCCCACGCAGCCACTGACCGAAGCCGAACACGCCAAGAACAACCTGCCCGATGCGCTGACCCGCTGGACTCAGCGCGACATCACCGAGCGCGAGCGCCCGCGCACTGCGCAAAGCTTCTGCGTACCTAAAGCCGACATTGCGGCGCAGGGCTATGACCTGTCCATCAACCGCTACAGGGAAGTGGTGCACGAGGCAGTGGAGCACGAACATCCGCTGGCGATTCTGGCCAAGCTTCGACTGCTGGAAGATGAGATTCAGGCGGGAATGGCGGAGCTTGAGGGGATGCTGAAGTGAGTGCCATTCCAATGGTTCCACTTGAAGAGCTGATGGCGACTCGACTGGGGAGTGTTGACCCTTCGAAGTTTGTCGATGAGACATTTGAGCTCTACAGCATTCCAGCTTTTGACAGCCGCAAACCTGAAGTCGTCACTGGTGAACAAATCGGTTCCACGAAGCAAATGGTTCAACCGCGAGATGTACTTTTGTCAAAAATCGTACCCCACATTCGGCGGTCATGGATTGTTGGGCCGGCCGGACAGTATCGACAGATTGCTTCGGGTGAATGGATTGTTTTTCGCAGCGACAGAGCGGCACCAGAGTACCTGCGCCACGTCTTGCTGGGCGATGACTTTCACACCCAGTTCATGCAAACAGTATCCGGCGTTGGTGGGTCTTTATTGAGAGCTAGACCGGCGCAAGTTGCAAAGATTCGCGTCCCACTGCCACAACTGTCTGAACAACGCCGCATCGCCGCCATCCTCGACAAAGCCGACGCCCTGCGCGCCAAGCGCCGTGAAGCCTTGGCCCAGCTCGACCGTCTCGCGCAGTCGATTTTTGTGGATATGTTTGGGGACCCGGTGTCAAATTCGCGTGGCTGGGATCAAGCCTCGTTTGAGCAATTCTTTTTGGACAAAACGTCAAGTTGCGAAAAGCTTCCCTCCTCGGGCTATCAGGGTGAAGGAGTATTTCCCGTTATTGACCAAGGTCAGGCTGCCATTGCTGGCTTTTGCGATGACGAGTCACTTCTGGCGGAAGTCGCGTTGCCTGTGACCTTGTTTGGCGACCATACCCGTACAGTTAAGCATGTCAATTTTCCCTTCGTGGTTGGTGCGGATGGAGCCAAAGTCTTAAAGGCCGTAGAGTGGGTAAACCCCCGCTTTGCATCGCATCTGCTGGCTAACCTACCCATACCGAATCTTGGCTATTCGCGCCACATGAAGGAAGTCAAGCGACTGACGTTCATTGTTCCACCGCGTGTTCTTCAAGACAGCTTTGAAATTACCTGAATCCGTGACCTCAATTCCCGTTCGCACCCCATGAGCACGCCATTGCTGCCGGAATCAAGATTTCGTCTCCGATCTTGGCCAGATCGGGGGGTGCAGCCTCGATTTTGCGGGCGCGACGCTGCGCTCGCCCGTGCTGCAGGGGTGATTCGTACTGCGTTGGCTGCCAGCGGCGCAGCCCAGTGCCCGCAGCCGCCTGCGTGTTGTCGCATCCGTGCGCTCGCTGGCCCGGTTGATGGCCCGTTCGGGCAGTTGAGGGAGCTACGCCGCCTTGAACTTGGCGTGTGCGCGCTCAAACACCGCAAAGCCCGAATCAGCCCCCGAGATTCCCAGCACCCAGCGCCGGGCGTGGCGGATGATGCGCGCGGCCTTGTACATCATCTCCTGCATCACCGTCTTGAGGCGCCGACGCAACGCCGCCTTGCGCAGCGGGCTGTCGCCCTCGTGCAGCGTGTGCTGCCCCACAAGGCGCAACAGGTTCATCGCCACCGCCGCCAGCGCACACACCAAGTGGTTGGTGGCAAACTTGCCCGAAGGCAGGCGGTTCAAGTCCATGTCGGTCTTGAACTCGGCATGGAACTGCTCGTGCGTGGCATGGTCGCGGTACAGCGCCACGACCTGCTCGTCGCTCACCTCAGGCCCCAGCGTGGTGCTCCAGCCTTCGAGCACATACTCGGGCAAGAGCAGCGGCTGGCCGCGCTTGTCCAGGGTGCGCTCGGTCAGCCGGTAGACGCGGCGCAAGGCGCGGCTGTGCCCGGCACCGACCTCAAGCGCCTCGAGCGCTTCGCTCCACAGGCACTCGCGCTTGCCTGGCCGGATCTGCGTCCAGGCCGTGCCCGCATCGGCGCAGCGCTGCGTGGCGATGCGCTCCACCGGCGCGCTGCGCGGGTTCCACTTGATCAGCACATCGACTGGGCGTCCCAGCCGGGCCGCTTGCTGCAGCGTCTGCGCCATCAGGTGCTGCGAGCAAAAGCCCGAGTCGGCTCTGAGCAGCAAGGGCGCTGCGCTCACCGCACAGGCCGTGCGCAGGGCGCGTTCGATGTTGTATTCGCTCTCGCTGGCGCTGTGCTGGCTGCCCGCGCGCAGCTCCAGCTCCAGGCAGTAGCCGCGTGTGCCCAGGTAGAGCGCGATCGGGCAGTAGCCCTGCACCCCGGCGTAGGTCCAAGACACGCCTTCTTTGGCGCTGTCGCTCTGATCCATGACGAAGGTGTCAATGTCCAGCGGCAGGTGGCCTGTGCTCAGGGCGCCAAAGTCGATGGGCGCGCCGTTGATGCGCAGGCCCAGCACGGCGCGGTTGATCCGATCGACCAGCTCGCTCCAGTCGCACCCCATGGCATCAAAGCGCTGGCGCAGTGTGGCGCTCGATGGCACGGCGCGCAGGCCCAGCGCTTGGTGCGCAAAGCGCTGACTGCGCAAGCCTTCGACCGCCTCGAAGTCGTTCTTGCCCAGGGTGAGCAAGCCCAGGTAGCACTTGATGATGTCGCTGTTGGCGATACCGCCGCGCACCGGGTACTGCGGGTCTATCATGGCGCTCAGGTTCATGCGCTTGAACAAGCGCCCAACCAAGGCCAAACCGCCGTGGCTGCTCAAATCATAGGGCAGCTTCTTGACCACAAAATCTACCGGATCCGTCATGCGTTCTTCCTGCACCCGCTGGGTGACACCCACATGCGGATCAAGTCGTTGATTTCAAGGGGCAATCGGGGGGATTTTGGCTTGAGGTCACGGATTCAGGAAATTAGATTAACCGCGCTTGACAAGGTCAGGGTGAAACACCAAAGAGCAGCTCTCAGTAGCGATTTTTTATCCGAATCCCTCCAACACCGCGCCTTCCGAGGAGAGATCAGATGAGCGACCTGACCAGTTCGCCCCATCAGCGCCAAAACATCCTCAACAACCGCTATGCCCTGCAAGCGGCTGAGCAACACCTGGCCTTGGGCGGCACCCACTTTGATGGTGCAACGGTATTCACCAAGCAGCAGGTGACAGCCTTGTTCAACATCAGCGACGCCACGGTGGAGCGCTACATCGCCAGCCACGGGGCAGAGCTCAAGGCCAATGGCTACACCCTCCTGAGAGGGAAAAAGCTCAATGAGTTTAAAGGTTTATCTGATGTTACCCTCATCAATGAGGGTAACAAAGCCCCTGTGCTCGGGGTGTTCAGCTTCCGCGCCGTCTTGAACCTGGCCATGCTGCTGACGGAGAGTGAGCGCGCCAAGGCGGTGCGTTCGCGCCTGCTGGACATTGTGATGGACGTGCTGGCCGAGCGCACTGGAGGCCACACCAAGTTCATCAACCAGCGCGACGACCAATACCTCATGGCGTCATTCCAGGAGCAGAGCTACCGCAAACAGTTTACCGATGCGCTGGACCAGCACATTGTCGCAAACCAGTGGAAGTATGTACGCTTCACCAACTTGGTTTACCAAAGCATTTTCAAAGAGAGCGCAGCGGAATACCGCAAGGTGCTGGATTTGGCAGCCAAAGACAACCTACGGGACACCATGTACTCGGAGGTGCTCACCCTGATTGCCAGCTACGAAACTGGCTTTGCCCATGAACTGGCCGACGAGTCTGCCAGACTGGGGCGGAAGTTAACTATGCAAGAGGGTGAGGCACTGTTCACGAAGTTCCAAGGGCACCCCATGTTCAGGCCCCTGATTTTAGATGCCCGCACCAAAATGGCCAGCCGCGATCTGGGTTTCCGAGACGCCCTGCATCACAAGCTGGAGGCCTACATCCAATCCATCCCTGAAGCCGACTTTGACCGTTTCTTGGGCGAAACCAGCAAATCGCTGGAAGAGCGGCTGAGCGACCCAGCAACCTTGGCGGTGTTCAAGCGCCTGAAGGACCGCTGAGATGGACGAGCACGAAGGCCTGCGGTACCTTTATTTCGATGTGGCCCATGCCTTGCAAACTCAGCGCTGGGTGATTGACCACTCTGGTGGCTTGCCTGGCGTCAAAAATGTGGAGCACTTGGAAAGTGTGCTGGGCCACATTCGGAACGGTGCCTACTACCCCGAAATGACCGACAAACTCTGTCATCTGGTGTTTTCCATCAACAAGAACCACTCGTTCAACGACGGCAACAAGCGGTCTTCCATTGCGTTGGGCGCCTACTTTCTGGAGCTCAACGGCTACGACTATGTGGTCGCGCGCTTCGTTCACGAGATGGAAAACATCGCCGTGTATGTGGCCGACAACGTGGTCAGCAAAGAGTCTCCTTCGGGATGTGATTGCCTCCTTGCTGTACGAGGACGATTTCTCCGAAAGCCTGAAGCTGGCCCTGATCACGGCCATTTCAAACGCACAAACAGGGACGGATTTCGAATGAGCAACTTCGCCTTCCTCCAGCCCGAATGGCCGCTGTTCTTTGAGGCCGCCACCAAGGCTGAAGGCTTGGCGAATGCCGACGCCCGCGCTTCCTGCTTCTATGCCCGCCGCACGCTGGAACTGGCCGTGGCGTGGATGTATGCCCACGACCACAGTCTGCACCGCCCCTACAAAGACAACCTGAGCGCCTTCATCCACGAGCCCTGCTTCAAGTCCACCGTGGGCGATGCGCTGTTTACCAAAGCGCGCCTCATCAAAGACTTGGGCAGTCTGGCCGTGCACAGCACCCGCAAGGTGCACGATACCGATGCCGTCATCGCCCTGCGCGAGCTGTTCCACTTCTGCTACTGGTTGGCCCGCACCTATGGGCGCAGCGCCCGGCCATCCCCCGGGCTGGGGTTCTCACCCGCCTTGTTCCCCGCTGCATCTGGCGCCGCCCCCCAGTCGGCCGAGCAGTTGCAAAAGCTCGAAGCCAGCCTGAAGGAGCGCGACGACAAGCTGGCCGCCGCCCTCAAAGAACAAGCCGCCCTGTCCAGCGAGCTCAAGCAGCTGCAAGCCGAAGTGGCTGCCGCCAAAAAGGCCAACGCCGCCGAGCCCGACAGCCACGACTATTCCGAAGCCGAAACCCGCCAAGCCTTCATCGACGTGCTGCTGAAGGAAGCCGGCTGGAACCTGAACCCGGCGGTGAACTTCGAGGTGGAAGTGAGCGGCATGCCCAACCACGAGGGCAAGGGCTATGTGGACTACGTGCTGTGGGGGGATGACGGTAAACCCCTAGCCCTGATTGAAGCCAAGCGCACCACCAAAAGCGCTGCCGTGGGCCAGCAGCAGGCCAAGCTCTATGCCGACTGCCTGGAGCAGAGGTACGGCCAGCGCCCGGTCATCTTCTATTCCAACGGCTACGAGAACTGGCTGTGGGACGACGCCGCCTACCCGCCGCGCCCAGTGCAGGGCTTCTACAAGAAAGACGAGCTGGAGCTGGCCATCCAGCGCCGCAGCAGCCGCAAGAGCCCGGCCGCGGTGGTGATTGATGCCGCCATCGTGGAGCGCTACTACCAGACCCGTGCCGTGCGCAAGGTGGGGCAGCACTTCGAGGTGGACCGCCAGCGCCGCGCCCTACTGGTCATGGCCACCGGCTCCGGCAAGACCCGCACGGTGATTGCGCTGGTCAAGGTGCTCATGGAGAGCAACTGGGCCAAGCGGGTGCTGTTCCTAGCCGACCGGGTGGCCTTGGTCAACCAAGCGGTCAACGCTTTCAAAAAACACCTGCCCGATTCCTCCCCGGTGAACTTGGGAACCGAAAAACACACCGATGGCCGGGTGTTCGTCTCGACCTACCCCACCATGATGGGCTTGATTGACGACGTGGCCAGCGGCCAGCGCCGCTTCGGGGTGGGCCACTTCGACCTCATCGTCATCGACGAAGCGCACCGCTCGGTCTATCAGAAATACGGCGCCATCTTCAACTACTTCGATTCGTTGCTGGTGGGGCTGACCGCCACGCCCAAGGACGAAATCGACCACAACACCTACGGCCTGTTCGGGCTGGAAGACGGCGTGCCCACCGATGCCTATGGCTTGGACGAAGCCGTGGCCGACGGCCACCTGGTGCCGCCCGTGGCCATCTCGGTGCCCCTCAAGTTCCAGCGCGAGGGCATCCGTTACGCCGACCTGTCGGCCGAAGAAAAAGCCCAGTGGGACGAACTGGAGTGGGACGAAGAAGGCAATGTGCCCGACGAGGTCAACGCCGAGGCCCTGAACAAATGGCTGTTCAACGAAGACACGGTGGACAAGGTGCTGGCCACCCTGATGGTGCACGGCCAGAAGGTGGCCGGTGGCGACCGCTTGGGCAAGACCATCATCTTCGCCAAAAACAACGACCACGCCAACTACATCGCCCAGCGCTTTGACGCCAACTACCCGCACCACAAGGGCGCCTTTGCCCGGGTGGTAACCCACAAGACCGAATACGCCCAGAGCCTGATTGACGATTTCTCCAAGCCCGAGAAGCCCCCACACATCGCCATTTCGGTGGACATGCTGGACACCGGCATCGACGTGCCGGAGGTGGTCAACCTCGTGTTCTTCAAGGTGGTGCGCAGCAAGACCAAGTTCTGGCAGATGGTGGGGCGTGGTACGCGCTTGCGCCCTGACCTGTTCGGCCCCGGGCAAGACAAGCAGAACTTCTTCATCTTTGACTACTGCCAGAACCTCGAATTCTTCAGCCAGAACCCAGATTTCAAGGAAGGCGCGGCATCCGAACCCTTGGGCACCCGCCTGTTCAAGGCCCGGCTGGAACTGGTGGCCGAACTGGATGCGCGCATCCCCGGCGGCACCCATGGCGACATTTCGGCCAATGACGCAGCGCCCAAGCCATGGGCCACCAACCTGACGCTCAAGGACGTGCGGCAAGCCCTTGCCAGCCTGCTGCACGAGCAGGTGGCTGCCATGAACCCAGACAACTTCGTGGTGCGACCCAAGCGGCAGCACGTGGAGCGCTACGCCAAGGCCGATGCTTGGGAGAAGCTCGACACCGAAGCCCGGCACGAGCTGGAAACCCATGTGGCTGGCTTGCCCACTGCGCTGGTGGACGAAGACGAAGAGGCCAAGCGCTTTGACATGCTGATGCTGCGCACGCAGCTGACGGTGCTGCAAGCCGGCTCCGACTTCGCCAGCCTGAAGGACAAAATTCAGAAGATAGCCAGCGCCCTAGAAGAGCAGGTGGCCATCCCCGCCATCAAGGCCGAGTGGGTGCTGATTCAGGCCGTGGCCAGCGATGAGTGGTGGGAAGGTGTGACCGTGCCCATGCTGGAGATGGCCCGCAAGCGCCTGCGTGCACTGGTCAAGCTCATCCCCAAGGGCCAGAAAAAGGTCGTTTATACCGACTTTGAAGACGCCATCGGCGAACTCACGAACATCGACCTGCCGCAAGCAACGGCCGGCCTGAACATGGCCAAGTTCAAGAAAAAAGCCCGCGTATTCCTGAAAGAACACGAATCCCACCTGGCCCTGCAACGCCTGCGCCGCAACCAGCCGCTGACGGGTGTGGACCTAAAAGAGCTGGAGATGATGCTGTTGCAGGCGGGCGGCAACGCCGCGCTGATTGCCGAGGCCAAGGAAAAAAGCCACGGGCTGGGCCTCTTCGTTCGCTCCTTGGTCGGCCTAGACCGGGAAGCGGCCATGCAGGCTTTCAGTGAGTTCCTGCAAGGCGGCACCGCCACGGCGAACCAGATTGAGTTCATCAACCTCATCGTCGAAGAGCTGACCCAGACCGGAATCATGGAGTCTGGGCGGTTGTTTGAGTCGCCGTTCACGGATGTGAATGCACAGGGGCCGGTAGGGGTGTTTGCGCCTGCGAAGGTGACGGAGATTGTGCGGGTGCTCGAAGTCATCCGGGCTCGGGCGGTGGCGTAACAGCTCGGTGGGTGCAAAGCTCGCCGCCGCACCGCCGCACCGCCGCACCGCCTCACCGCCTCACCGCCTCACCCCACCACCCCGGGCCCGGTGGCGCCGTCGAAGCCGAGCTGAGCCAGCAGTGGCAAGTCCTCGGCTTGTTCCACGCCTTGGGCAATCACGGTGATGCCCAGCGCATGCGCCATGGTGCACAGCCCGCGCAAAAACTCTTGGTTGCCCGGGTTCAGGCTGACGCCGCGCACGAAGCTGGGGTGCACTTTGATGTAGTCCAGCCCCAAGCTGGGCAGTTTGCCGTTGCTGGCAAACTGCTGGCCAAAGTACTCGATCCCCACCCGGCAGCCCAGCGCCTTGAGGCTGCGCACCAGGTCGCAAAAGGCGTCGAACCGCTTGTACACCCCGTACTCGGGCACCTCGAACAGCAGGCGCGGGCACAGCTGCGGGTAGCCTTGCAGCAGCTGCACTAGGCGGTTGCGAAAGCCAAAGTCGGCGATCGTTTCGGCCGATAGGTTGACCGCCACGTCGCCGCTGCCCTTGCCTAGGTGCTCGATGGCCAGTTGCACCACCCCTAGGTCGATGGGGGCGGTCAGGTTGAGGCTGGCGGCCATGGGCATGAAATCGCCGGCGCTGAGCAACTGCCCGTTGTTGTCTAGGCGCAAACGGATCACGCCTTCTTGGTGCAGGGCGAGCTTGGGGTCGCGCTGCACCACCGGGTAGAAGGCCAGGCTCAAGCGGCCGCCTTGCACCGCCTCGGTGAGCAGGGTGCGCCAGCGCTCGGCCGGCAAGGCGAGTTGTCCGCCGCCTTCGTGTTCGTCGGCATGCCAGCGGTTGGGGCCTTTGGTGCGTGCCTGCGCCAGCGCCTGGTCGGCCCGGGTGAGCAAGTCGGGCAGGTTTTGCGGCCTCACATAAGACACCGCGGCCAAGTGAAACAGATCCGGGAACTCGGGCTCCCAGTCGGGCAGCCAGTCGCGCCAGAGGCGCTCGAAGAGCCGTTGCGCGGCCTCGGTCGGTGAGGCCAGCGTGGGGCAGACCACAGCGAATTCGCCGCCTTTGACGCGCCCAGAGCGCTGCCCCGGGTGTTCTTGATCGCAGCCCAGCAGCACGGCGCCCAGTGCGCGCAGCAACTGGTCGGCGCGCTGGTGCCCAAACTTGGCGTTGAGCTCGTTGAGGTGCGCCAACCGCACCAGCACCAGGGAGCCGCTGGAACCGAACGCTTCGCCATCGAGCACCTCGCGCAGGTAGGCCATGAAATGCTCGCGGTTGGCCAAGCCGGTGACGGGGTCGAAGTTGACGCGCTTGTGCAGTTCGTCCAAGCGGTTCGATTCGTCGGCAAACATGAGTTGTATGCGGCCCGCCATGTCGTTCATGGCGCGGCTGACGGCGCGTAGCTCCGGCGTGCGTGGCTCGGGCACGGTGAGGAAGCGCCGTTCCGAAATGGCTTGTGCCTGCTGCACCACAGCGCCCAGCGGCCGCGTGATGACGCGCAGCGCGTAGCTGCCCAGCAGGCCAGTGAAGAAGGCGCCCAGCACAAACCAGAGCAACAAGTCGAGCGTGCCTTGCCACAGGTTTTTGTAGGCGAACTGCTCGTTGCTGGCCAGCACCACGGTGCCAAACTGGCGCCAGCCGTCTTGCACCTGGGCCCGGCCCGGTTCGGCCTCGAGCGGAATCAGTTGCGTAAACCAGCGGGGCGCACCCACGACTTCGCCCTCAAACACACGCTCCACCAGGGTTTCGCCGGTGGGGGCGACGATGCGGATGAAGCGGTAGTGGCCGGCATCGAACTGCGCCGAAACCAGCAACTCCACCGTCATCGGGTCTTTGTCGAGCTGCGTCAGGGCCAGCGCCAGTGAGGTGGCGTTGTCGATGTTCTTGATCTGCAGCTGCTGCTGCAGGTAGGCGCGCGCCGACAGCACGTTGACGATCAGGCTGCCACCGAAAGCGATCGCCATCACGACGACGATGGCCAGCCAGAGTTGCTTTACCAATGACATAGCGTTTCCCCTTGGGATGAAAACGGGAGCGGGTGGTGCTTCACAACCCCTCCCGGGACATGCGCTCGAGCACATCGCGCCAGCGCGACAGCCGCGCGGTCGAGCTGGCGACTTGCTGCGTTTGGCCCGCCACCCACAGGCCTTCGCTGTTGAAGCTGAACAGGGGGGTGAGGTCGGGCCGGCTCGCAGCCGGTCGCACGCTGGTGATGAGATTGTCCAGTATCAGCGGCTCGGCGTTGGGGGTTTCGTAGAAGCCCAACACCATGTGCGCTTCGGTCAGGGCGCCGGCGGTGCGTGCGCGCACGTAGATCAGGCGCATCTGCTCGTTGGGTACGCCCAGCAGCAGCAAGGTGACGTATTTGGCGATCGAATAGTCTTCGCAGTCGCCCGCGCCGCGGCCCATGAACTCGAGCGGCGTGGCCCAGTAGTCGGCCTGGTTCCAGACCGTGGGGTCGAGGGCGTACAACATGCGCCGGTTGAAAAAGGTGTTGACCAGTTGCAGCTGGCGCTCGATGGGCTGCGTGCGCGCGTCCGCCATCATGCTGCGCCACGCGGCCACGGTTTGCGCCGCCTGCGGGCCGAAACGCTCCAGCGCCAGCCGCTGCTTGAGGTCCAGATTGGGGCTGGCCCAACCCCAACCCGATCCCACCGCCAGACCGAAAAGCAAGCCGACCAATGCCAACGCGCTGGCGCAGGCGAGCCCAAGCCGGCTGGGCAATGTTGGGGTGCGCGCAGGGCGCAAGAGCCAAATGGGCACGGTGGGTTGAGGCGGGAGCCGTGGGGGTGGGTGAGGGATTTGAGTGCAGTGTGTGGTTTTTTGTGCAGGTCGGAAAATGATCGAAGCAATACCTGAGCACGCCGGGCGAGATTTGCTTTAAGATGCGCCCCTAGCATAGCTCAAGTCGGGCTGGCTACCTTTGGTCAAGTAAGTCTCGTGCGCCGGCAAGGACGGTGCGCCCATGAAAGGTTCCACATCATGAAAACATTCTCGCTCACGGCAGTTGCGCTGGCTGCTCTTCTCAGCGTTGGCAGTTTGCAGGCGCAAGTGACGCCACCTCGGCCCGTTCCAGCTGCCACGGCAGCGGCGCCTGTTGCACCAACCGCGCCCGCCACGGCGGCTGCCTTGCCCGCCCCGATGATCGCGGCCGTGCGCCAAGCCATCCTCAACAACCCCGAGGTGCAGGCGCGTTGGCACAATTTCACCGCTTCGCAGTCCGAGCGCGATGCAGGCATGGCGGGTTGGCGGCCGCAAGTCGATTTCAACTATGGCATAGGGCGCGAGACCAACCGCGCGCCGGGCAACAACACCGGCTGGTACGGCCGCCACGGCGGCGCCCTCACCCTCAACCAGATGCTGTTCGACGGCGGCTTCACCCGCAACGAGGTGCAGCGGCTCGAATACGCCGAGCTGGTGCGCTACTACGAGCTGCTGGAGGTGGTGGAGAACGTGGCCCTGGAGGCGGCACGCGCCTACGTCGATGTGGCCCGTTATTCTGCGCTGACCGAGGAGGCCAAGCAAAACTACGTCGAACACCGCATCCTGTCGCGCCAGATCGATGAGCGCGTCGGCGCGGGCGTCGGGCGTCGGGTCGATGCCGACCAAGCGACCGGTCGTTTGGCGCTGGCCGAATCCAACTTGCTGACCGAGATCAGCAACCTGCACGACGTGAGCGCGCGCTTCCAACGCGTCATGGGCACGCTGGCGCCCGCCACCCTGCCGCCGTTGCGCGAAGGCCTAGATCTGCCGGGCATGCCCGCGACCATGGCCGATGCCCTGCGTCAGGGTTTGCCCGCCAGCCCGACCATCAACGCCGCTTTTGAGAACGTGCGCTCCAGCCGCAGCCAGATCGAGGCGCGCCAGTCCGCGTTCTGGCCGCGGGTCGATTTTCGTCTGCGCCAAAGCTGGGGCCGCGACCTGAACAACGTGCCCGGCCGCACGCGCGACACCGTGGCCGAGGTGGTGCTGAACTACAACCTGTACCGGGGCGGCGCCGATCAGGCGCGTGAGCGCCAAGCGGTGGAGCAAAGCGCCCAGGCGCGCCAGTTGCAGGAGCTGGCCTGCCGCAACGTGCGCCAGACGCTGACGATTGCCTTCAACGACGTCCAGCGCCTGAACGAGCAGCTCGGCTTCCTCAATCAGCACCGCCTCTCGACCGAGGTGGCGCGCGACGCCTACCGGCAGCAGTTCGACATCGGCCAGCGCACGCTGCTCGATTTGCTGGATTCGCAAAACGAGTACTTCGAGGCCAGCCGCGCCTTCATCAACGCCCAATACAACGAATTCCTAGCGCAGGCGCGCACGCTGGCGGCGATGGGCCAGCTGACGACGGCGCTGGGCGTGAGCCGGCCCGACCAGCCGACGCTGGAGCAGCTGGGCCAAGACCGCGGTGCCTTGCCACCCGAAGAGCTGTGCCCGTTCGAGGCGCCCGCCTTGCTGGTGGTGGACAAGGCGCGTGCGGTGGCGGAGGCGCCGGTGCGCGTTCGCCCGACCCTGCCGGCTGCAGCTCCAGCCGCCGCTGCGCCAGCGGTGGCCGCCCCCGCACCCGCACCCGCCCCAGCAGCCCCTGCGCCGCAGCAGATCACCTTTTCCTCCGACGCCCTGTTCGACTTCGATCGCGCCGTGCTGCGCCCCGATGGCCGCCAGCGGCTCGATGAAGTGGTGGCGCGCATCCGGGCCATCAACCTCGATGTGGTGATCGCCGTCGGCCACACCGACAGCATGGGCAGCGAGGCCCACAACCAGCGCCTGTCGCTGCGCCGCGCCGAGGCGGTCAAGGCCTATCTGGTGAACCAGGGCGTGCCGGCTGACCGCATCCGCACCGAAGGGCGCGGCGAGACGCAGCCAGTGGCCAGCAACGACACCGCCCAAGGACGGGCGCAAAACCGCCGGGTCGAAATCACGGTGGTCGAGCAACCCCGGCGCTGAAGCCGATCGGAAGGCTGGTGGCAGGGCGGCGGCGGGCGAGAACGAAAGCGCCGCGCCGCTCAAACCCCAGCCGCATGCGCTTGCGCGTCGGCGTGGTAGGAGCTGCGCACCATCGGCCCGACGGCGGCGTGGTCAAAGCCCATGGCCTGGGCCTGCTGCTCGAACCACTTGAAGGTGTCGGGGTGCGCGTAGCGGCGCACCGGCAGATGCTGGTTGCTGGGCGCGAGGTACTGGCCGATGGTCAGCATGCTCACGCCGTGCGCGCGCAGGTCGTGCATCACGGCCAGAATCTCGTCGTCGGTTTCGCCCAAGCCCAGCATGAGGCCGCTTTTGGTCGGGATCTGCGGTTGGCGTTGCTTGAATTTTTTCAGCAGGTTCAAGCTGAAGGCGTAGTCGCTGCCGGGGCGCGCCTCTTTGTACAGGCGCGGCACGGTTTCCAGGTTGTGGTTCATCACGTCCGGGGGGGCGGCGCACAGAATGTCGAGCGCGCGCTCGTCGCGGCCACGAAAGTCCGGCACCAGCACCTCGATCCGGGTCTGCGGCGACAGGGCGCGCGTGTGCTCGATGCAGGCCACGAAATGGGCCGCGCCGCCGTCGCGCAAGTCGTCGCGATCGACGCTGGTGATGACCACGTATTTGAGCCCGAGTGCGGCAATGGTGCGCGCCAGCTTTTGCGGCTCCTCGGAGTCGAGCGGGTCTGGGCGTCCGTGCCCGACGTCGCAAAAGGGGCAGCGCCGGGTGCACTTGTCGCCCATGATCATGAAGGTGGCGGTGCCTTTGCCGAAGCACTCGCCGATGTTGGGGCAGGAGGCCTCTTCGCACACCGTGACCAGTTTTTGGCTGCGCAGCACGCCTTTGATCTCGTGAAAGCGGCTGCCCGGCGTGGCCGCCTTGACGCGGATCCAGTCGGGCTTGCTGAGCGCTTCGGCAGGCACGATCTTGATCGGGATGCGCGCCGTTTTGGCAGCGTTTTTTTGCTTGGCGCTGGGGTCGTAGGGGGCCGGTGTGGCCGCGCTGGTTGCGAGGTCGGCGCGAGCGGGGGGCGTGGCAGCGGTCATGAGGGCGTGGGTGCGGTCAGGGCGGTAGGGAGGTGCAGGCGATCGGGTGCGGTTTGCCTCAGTGCCCCAGCAAATCCGACAGGTGGCGCCACAACAGCGGTTCGACCTCGGATACCGAAACCGCCACGCCGATGGACTGCAAATCCACCGTGCGCAGCCCGGCATGGCCACAGGGGTTGATGCGGCCAAAGGGCTCCAGATCCATGGCCACGTTCAGCGCCAGCCCATGGTAGCTGCAATGGCGATGCACCTTGATGCCCAGCGCGGCGATTTTGCCCAGGCCCGCAAAAGGATCGTCGCCTGGGCGTGGCCCGGTGAGGGCAGCGTGATCGAAGGGGTCGGCCAGCCGCACGTAGATGCCGGGCGAGCCGGCGATGCGGTGCCCGGTGACGCCCAGCTGCACCAGTGTGCGCAGCAGCGCTTCCTCGAGCCTATAGACATAGGTCTTGACGTACAGACCGGCGCGGCGCAGATCGATCAGCGGATAAGCCAGCAACTGCCCCGGACCGTGGTAGGTGACCTGGCCGCCGCGGTCGGTTTGCAGCACGGCAATGGTGCCTGGTTGCCGCACATGCGCTGCCTTTCCCGCCACGCCTTGGGTGTAGGTGGGCGGGTGCTGGCAGAACCAGATTTCGTCGGGGCTGTCGGGGCCGCGCTGCTGGGTGTGGGTGCGCATGGCTTGCAGCGTCGGCGCACAGTCCACCGTGCCCAGGCTGCGCAAGATCAAGTCAGCCATCAGAGCACGACCTTGACGAGGGGGTGCGAACTCAAGGCGCGGTACAGCTCATCGAGCTGCACACGGTGGTGCACATGCACGGTCAGGGTCAGGCCGAGGTATTTTCCAGCCTTGCTCGGGCGCTGCTCGAGGGTGAGCGGGTCAAAGTCGGGGTCGAAGCGGCGCACAATGGCGAGCATCTCCTGAACCAGGCCGGGGGTGTGCAAGCCCATGACTTTGATCGGAAAATGACACGGGTAGGTGATCAGCGAGTCTGGGGCGGGTGGGGCCGACATGGCGTTATTATCGCAAGATCAGACGAAGCAAGCACGGGCCGCTGTGTGACTAAAGCATGACGTTTGGAAGAAAAGAGAAACAAAGATTTGTTGCCTGCGGGTTTCTACGTATAATGCGCAGGTTTTGTCGCAGCGGCGACGGGCTGAAGGCGGTGCCCATGGGCGCCAAGGCCGCCTGAGCGCCGCCCAGCGGCACGTAATCGATCTGTAATCCGAGGGGGTGACAATGCGCCGTGGTACGCAAGCAGGCGCCGAGGAGCGTGGCAACCCGCACGGTTTGCAGGCCGATGAAGCGCCAGACGATGAGGGGTTCACGCCCCTCACGGCCGAACAGGCCAACGAGTGGCGAGCGCGGCAACCGCAGACTTCGGTCTGGGGTGTGGTGCGCTGGCAACTGGTGCTGCTGCTGCTGGCCACTGCGCTGTCGGTGCCGTTCGCCCTTGTGTGGGGTGCGCCGGCCGTGGTGGCCTCGGTGTTTTACGGTGGCCTGTGTGTGCTCTTGCCCACGGCGCTGATGGCCTATGGCCTGACCGGCAGCCGCTGGGCGCGCAAGCGCGCAGCCCAGGCGCAGGGCTCTCGGGGCTCTGCGGCGGGCGTGTTGGCGGGGGTGTTTTTTTGGGAGGGGGTCAAGATCGTGCTGGCCGTTGCCATGTTGGCACTGGCGCCGCGTCTGATCCCCGATTTAAGCTGGCTCGGCCTGTTGCTGGGCCTGGTGCTGGTTTTGAAGGCGTATGGTTTGGCGTTCTGGCTGAAAAAACGCCAAGCCAGCTAGCGCAGTTGTACAGATTTTTTTGACGGACCGATTCAAACATGGCTACTGAGATCGCGGGACCGACACCGGGCGAGTACATTCGCCACCACCTCGGCCACCTGACCAACGACAAGCAGACCACGCTGGTCGATTTTTCGGTCGTCAACATCGATCTGGTCGGCGTCAGCATTTTGTTGGGCGCGCTGGTGTGTTACGTGTTGTGGCGCGTCGGCAAGCACGCCACGTCGGGCGTGCCGGGGCGTTTCCAGGCGTTCTTTGAGCTGCTGGTCGAAATGGTCGACAACCAGGCCAAGGCCGTGATTCACAACCCGCAAAGCCGCAAAGTCATTGCACCCATGGCGCTGGTGGTGTTCTGCTGGGTGTTCATGATGAACTTCATGGACCTGATTCCGGTCGATCTGTTCCCCTTCATCTGGGATTACGGCGTGCCGTTCGTGCACGACCACACCGACCACGGTCTGCACGCCGTCTTTGGCATGCCCGACTACTTCAGCGTCGTGGCCACGGCCGATCTGTCCACCACGCTCGGCATTGCCAGCGCCGTGCTGCTGATGTGCATCTACTACAACATCAAGATCAAGGGCCTGGGTGGCTGGGCGCACGAACTGGTGTCGGCCCCCTTTGGCACCAGCAAGAATCCGGTTTGGGCGGTGTTGCTGGCGCTGGTCAACTTCCCGATGCAGATCATCGAATACATCGCCAAGACGGTTTCGCACGGCATGCGGTTGTTTGGCAACATGTTCGCCGGCGAACTGGTGTTCATGCTGATTGCGCTGCTCGGTGGTTACGCCGCCTTTACACTCGGCGGCGGCATGCTGTTCGTCGGGCACCTGATCGCCGGCACGATGTGGGCCATCTTCCACATCCTGGTGATCACCCTGCAGGCGTTCATCTTCATGACTCTGGCCCTGATCTATCTGGGACAGGCGCATGATGCGCACTGAGTTCGCGCAGAAAACCTCTCGCGGCGCTGTGTTTTTCTCTCTCCTCGCTTAACCTCAACCTTCCTCTCAATTCAAAGGAATCAACATGGAAATCACTCTGGGTCTCGTCGCGCTGGCTTGCGGCATCATCGTCGGTCTGGGCGCCATCGGGGCCTCGATCGGTATCGCTCTGATGGGTGGCAAGTTCCTCGAGGCATCCGCTCGTCAGCCCGAACTGATGAACGAGCTGCAAACCAAGATGTTCGTGTTGGCCGGTCTGATCGATGCCGCGTTCCTGATCGGTGTGGCCATCGCCCTGTTGTTCGCATTCGCCAACCCCTTCGTGGTCTGAAGAATAGGGTGGTCTGGAAGGTTGCCTCAGGCCCCCTTCAGGGCTTGAGGTTTGCCACTGAACCGCAGATGCGTATCAACACTCTTCATAACAGAAAGGCGTTGCGATGAATATCAATGCAACCCTGTTTGCACAAGCGATCGTTTTTGCGATCCTGGTGTGGTTCACGATGAAGTTCGTGTGGCCGCCGCTGGCCAAGGTGCTCGATGAGCGCGCGCTCAAGATCGCCGACGGTCTCGCCGCAGCCGAAAAAGCCAAAGTGGAACTGACGCTGGCCAACAAGCGCGTCGAAGAAGAGCTGAGCAAATCGCGCAACGAATCCGCCAGCCGGCTGGCCGATGCCGAGCGCCGGGCGCAGCAGATCATCGAAGAGGCCAAGCAGCGCGCCACCGAGGAATCGGCCAAGATCCGCGCCGCCGCCGAGGCCGAGGCCGAGCAGCAGGTTTACAAGGCGCGCGAGCAGCTGCGTGAACAGGTGGCCTTGCTGGCGGTGCAGGGCGCCGAGCAGATTCTGCGCCGCGAAGTCAACGCCGGTGTGCACGCCGATCTGTTGGCGCGCCTCAAAGCCGAGCTCTGATCCTCACACCGAGCACACCATGGCCGAACTCGCAACCATCGCCCGCCCTTACGCCGAGGCGTTGTTCAAATCCGCCAGCCACCAAGCCCAAGCCGCCGCCGATTGGCTCGACGAGCTCGCGCTGGTGGCGGCGCACCCGCAACTGCTGCTTTGGGCTGCCAACCCCAAGGTGTCGGCGCAGCAGGTCTTTGATCTCATCACCGGCCTGCTCAGGCAGCCGCTGCCCGAGCTGGGCGGCAACTTCCTGCGCACCGTGATCGACAACGGCCGCCTGAATGCCCTGCCCGAGATGGCGCGCCAGCTGCGCGTGTTGATCAACGAGCAAAGCGGAAGCGCCGATGCCTTGGTGGGCAGCGCCTACCCGATCGACGAAGCGGCGCTGCGCGAGCTGGCGCAGGTGCTGGAGCGGCACTTCAAGCGCCCGCTCAAGCTCCAGGTCGAGGTGCAGCCCGAGCTCATCGGCGGCGTGCGCGTGCGGGTCGGCGACGAAGTGCTCGACCTCTCCGTCAAGGCACGTCTGGATCAAATGAAGGTGGCGCTGACGGCTTGACAAGGCCGGTTCGAGCGTCGAAGTACAGCGTCACAACATACGAAAGAAGGAAAGAGTCATGCAACTCAATCCCGCAGAGATTTCAGAACTGATCAAGTCGCGCATCGAAGGCCTGGCGGTCAGCGCCAGCGTGCGCAACCAGGGCACGGTGGTGTCGGTCACCGACGGCATCTGCCGCATCCACGGCCTGTCGGACGTGATGCAGGGCGAAATGCTCGAGTTTCCCGTCAACGCCGAAGGCCAGCCCACCTATGGGCTGGCGCTCAACCTCGAGCGCGACTCGGTTGGCGCCGTGATTCTGGGCGCCTACGAGCACATCTCGGAAGGCGACACGGTCAAGTGCACCGGCCGCATTCTGGAAGTGCCGGTGGGCCCCGAGCTGATCGGCCGCGTGGTCAACACGCTCGGCGCACCGATCGACGGCAAGGGCCCGGTCAACGCCAAGATGACCGACGTGATCGAAAAGGTGGCGCCGGGCGTGATCGCACGCAAATCGGTCGATCAGCCGGTGCAGACCGGCCTCAAGTCGATCGACTCGATGGTGCCGGTGGGCCGTGGCCAGCGCGAGCTCATCATCGGCGACCGCCAGACCGGCAAGACGGCGGTGGCGATCGACGCCATCATCAACCAGAAAGGTCAGAACATGACCTGCGTCTACGTGGCCATCGGGCAGAAGGCCTCGTCGATCAAGAACGTGGTGCGCGCGCTGGAGCAAGCCGGCGCCATGCAGTACACGATCGTGGTGGCGGCCTCGGCCTCTGATTCGGCCGCGATGCAGTACCTGGCCGCCTACTCGGGCTGCACCATGGGCGAATACTTCCGCGACCGCGGCCAGGATGCCCTGATCGTCTACGACGACCTGTCCAAGCAGGCCGTGGCCTATCGCCAGGTGTCGCTGCTGCTGCGCCGCCCGCCGGGTCGCGAAGCCTACCCCGGCGACGTGTTCTATCTGCACAGCCGCCTGCTCGAGCGCGCCGCGCGCGTCAACGCCGACTACGTCGAAGCCTTCACCAAGGGCGAAGTCAAGGGCAAGACCGGCTCGCTCACGGCGCTGCCGATCATCGAAACCCAGGCCGGTGACGTGTCGGCCTTCGTGCCCACCAACGTGATCTCGATCACCGACGGCCAGATCTTCCTCGAGACCAGCCTGTTCAACGCCGGTATCCGCCCGGCGATCAACGCCGGTATTTCGGTCTCGCGCGTCGGTGGCGCAGCGCAGACCAAGCTCATCAAGGGCCTGTCGGGCGGCATCCGCACCGACTTGGCGCAGTACCGCGAGCTGGCCGCCTTTGCCCAGTTTGCCAGTGATCTGGACGAAGCCACGCGCAAGCAGCTCGACCGCGGTGCCCGCGTGACCGAACTGCTCAAGCAAAAGCAGTACAGCCCGCAGTCCATCGCCCTGATGGCCGCCACGCTGTTTGCGGTCAACAAGGGTTTCGTGGACAGTGTGGAAGTGAAAAAGGTGCTGTCGTTCGAGGCCGGCCTGCACGGCTACCTCAAGGACAAGCACGCCGCCTTGCTGGCCAGGCTCGAGAGCGAGCGCGCCATGAGCAAGGAGTCCGAGGCCGAACTGAGCCAAGCGATTGGCGCGTTCAAGCAGTCTGGCACCTACTGAGGCGCTGCAGCGCGACCCGACAAGGAGCACCAATGGCAGCCGGCAAGGAAATACGCACCAAGATCAAATCGGTGGAAAACACCAAGAAGATCACCAAAGCCATGGAAATGGTGGCCGCATCCAAAATGCGCAAGGCTCAGGAGCGCATGCGCATGGCCCGGCCCTACAGCGAAAAGGTGCGCCAGATCGCCGCCAACCTCGGGCGTGCCAACCCCGAGTACCAGCACCCCTTCATGCTGCACAACGAGCAGGCCAAGGTCTGCGGCCTGATCGTCATCAGCACCGACAAGGGGCTGTGTGGCGGCCTCAACACCAACGTGCTGCGGCTGGCCACGCAGCAACTGCGCGAGGCGCAAGGGCGCGGGCAAAGCACCCACGCGGTGGCCATCGGCAACAAGGGGCTGGGTTTCCTGAACCGCATCGGCGCCCAAGTGGTGTCGCATGCCACCGGTCTGGGCGACACGCCGCACCTGGAAAAGCTGATCGGCCCGGTCAAGGTGCTGCTCGATGCCTACGCCCAGGGCCAGCTGGCCTCGGTGCATGTGTGCTACACGCGCTTCATCAACACCATGCGCCAGGAGGCGGTGGTGCAGCAGCTGCTGCCCCTGAGCGCCGAATCACTCGACAGCGGTGAGGCCGGTCACGACTGGGATTACCTCTACGAGCCCGACCCCCAAACCGTGATCGACGAGCTGCTGGTGCGCTACATCGAGTCGCAGGTCTATCAGGCCGTGGCCGAGAACATGGCTTCGGAACAATCGGCGCGCATGGTGGCCATGAAGGCCGCGACCGACAACGCCGGCAGCGTGATCTCCGAACTCAAGCTGGTTTACAACAAAACGCGCCAGGCCGGCATCACCAAAGAGCTGTCGGAAATCGTGGCCGGTGCGGCAGCCGTTTGAGCCTGCCATTCAAAGATTCAGAGCATTTAAAGGTATCCATCATGTCTCAAGCCAACGCAGAAGTGAACACCGCGGTACAGGGCAAGATCGTCCAGTGCATCGGCGCCGTGGTCGATGTGGAATTTCCGCGCAACCAGATGCCGCGCATTTACGACGCGCTCAAGATGGAGGGCTCGGCCCTGACGCTCGAAGTGCAGCAGCAGCTCGGCGACGGCGTGGTGCGCACGATCGCGCTCGGCTCCTCCGACGGCCTGCGCCGCGGCATGCTGGTGAGCAACACCCAAGCCCCGATCACCGTGCCGGTGGGCAAGGCCACGCTGGGCCGCATCATGGACGTGCTCGGCCAGCCGATCGATGAGCGCGGCCCGGTGAGCCAGGAGCTCACCGCCTCCATCCACCGCAAGGCCCCGGCCTACGACGAGCTCTCGCCCTCGCAAGAGCTGCTCGAAACCGGCATCAAGGTGATCGACCTCGTGTGCCCGTTCGCCAAAGGCGGCAAGGTCGGTCTGTTCGGCGGCGCCGGTGTGGGCAAGACCGTGAACATGATGGAGGTCGATCAACAACATCGCCAAGGCGCACAGCGGCCTGTCGGTGTTTGCCGGTGTGGGCGAGCGCACCCGCGAAGGCAACGACTTCTATCACGAGATGGCCGACTCGGGTGTGGTCAATCTCGAGAACCTGCTGGATTCCAAAGTGGCGATGGTCTATGGCCAGATGAACGAGCCACCCGGCAACCGCCTGCGCGTGGCGCTCACCGGCCTGACGATCGCCGAATCGTTCCGCGACGAAGGCCGCGACGTGCTGTTCTTTGTCGACAACATCTACCGCTACACCCTGGCCGGTACCGAAGTGTCGGCGTTGCTGGGCCGTATGCCTTCCGCCGTGGGCTACCAGCCCACGCTGGCCGAAGAGATGGGCCGCCTGCAAGAGCGCATCACCTCGACCAAGGTCGGTTCCATTACCTCGATCCAGGCCGTGTACGTGCCGGCCGACGACTTGACCGACCCCTCGCCCGCCACCACCTTCGCCCACTTGGATTCGACCGTGGTGTTGTCTCGCGACATCGCCTCGCTGGGTATCTACCCCGCTGTGGACCCGCTCGATTCGACCAGCCGCCAGCTCGACCCGCTGGTCGTGGGCCAGGAGCACTACGAAACCGCACGCGCCGTGCAGGGCACGCTGCAGCGCTACAAGGAGCTGCGCGACATCATCGCCATTCTGGGCATGGACGAACTGGCCCCCGAAGACAAGCTGGCGGTGGCGCGGGCGCGCAAGATTCAGCGTTTCCTGTCGCAGCCCTTCCACGTGGCCGAGGTGTTCACCGGCGCGCCGGGCAAGTACGTGCCGCTGTCCGAGACCATCCGCGGCTTCAAGATGATCACCAGCGGCGAGTGCGACCACTTGCCCGAGCAAGCGTTCTACATGGTCGGCACCATCGACGAAGCGTTCGAAAAAGCCAAGAAAATGGCCTGATGCGCAACGCCGCCTGTCGGCCTCACGCCCGAGCTGCGTTCGGGCGCACAGCCGACAGCGCCATGGCCTGGACTTTAGACTAGGAACCCAGATGAATACGATACAAGTCGAGGTGGTGAGCGCCGAAGAGTCGATCTTTAGCGGCAAGGCCAAGTTCGTGGCCCTGCCCGGTGAGATGGGTGAACTCGGCATCCTGCCGGGGCACACGCCCATGATCACGCGCATCAAGCCGGGCGCGGTGCGGATCGAAAAGGACGATGGCGATGAGGAATTCGTGTTCGTCGCCGGCGGCATCCTGGAGGTGCAGCCGCGCGTGGTCACGGTGTTGAGCGATACCGCGATCCGTGGCCACGACCTCGACGAGGCCAAGGCCAACGACGCGCGCAAGCAGGCCGAAGAGGCGCTCAAGAACGCCAAGAGCGACGTCGATCTGGCCAAGGCCACTTCCGAGCTGGCGGTGATGGCGGCGCAGATCGCCGCGTTGCGCAAGTACCGCCAGAAGCGCTGAACCGCGTTCGGTTCTTCGTCATCGCGCAACCTCCCTGGCGATTGTGTGCTGCGGCGCTCAGAAGCCCATAGGCCATTGACCGTCCAGGCGGGTTCGAGCGACTTCCGTTTGGCCTCTCAGGCAGGGTTGCGCTGATGGGTTCAGCTTGGCGCTACGCCGCGCCACTCTGGATCCCCGGTGGTGACGCGCAAACGATAGCCAGCGCCTTGTGGGGCCGACACTTGGCGCGCCCCCGTGTGCCGTGGTGGCGCGAGCGCTGGCCCACCCCCGATGCCGATTTCATCGACGCCGACTGGCTGGGCCACGCGCCCAGTGCCTGCCGCTGCGCGGCTGCTTGCAGCACCACTCTGGTGCTGTTTCACGGCCTCGAGGGCGGTTCGAGCAGCCACTATGCCCAGACCTTTGCCCTCGAGGCGCAGCAGCGCGACTGGTGTTTTGTGCTGCCCCACTTTCGCGGCTGCTCTGGGTCGATCAACCTCGCCCCGCGCGCCTACCACAGCGGCGATTTTGATGAAATCGGCTGGCTGCTGCAGCGCATTCGTGCGCAAGTGGGGCCTGCTTGCACGCTGTATGCGGTCGGTGTTTCGCTGGGCGGCAACGCGCTGTTGCGCTGGGTGCAGGAGGCGGGCAGCGCGGCCCACCGCACTGTGAGCGCGGTGGCCGCCATATCGGCCCCGCTGGACCTGTGCGCAGCCGGTGACGCGATCGACAGCGGCCGCAACCGCTGGCTGTACGCGCAACTGTTCTTGCGCACCATGAAGCACAAGGCGCGCAGCAAGGCGCAGCAGTTTCCCGGTCTGTTCGACTTGCCGCGCGCCCTGGCGGCGCAGACGCTGCGCGAGTTTGACGACGCCTTTACCGCGCCGTTGCATGGGTTTGCCGGGGTTGAGGACTACTGGAAGCGCGCCTCAGCCAAGCCGGGGTTGGCGGCCATTGAGCTGCCGACGCTGATGCTCAACGCCCGCAACGACCCGCTTGTGCCGGCGTCGAGCTTGCCCGAGCCGGATGCGGTCGGGCAAGGCGTCACCCTGTGGCAACCCGAAACCGGGGGGCATGTGGGGTTTCCGGGGCAGATCGGCTGGCGCTCAGGCCAGCCCACATTGCGACTGCAGGCCATGCCGCAAGCAGTCTGCGGCTGGCTATCGGCCTCGGGTCAGCAAAGACCCTGAGCCAGCGCAATCACCGCGCAGCAGCGGCGTCCGGAGCCACCGGTTCGGGGAAGTTGCCGCCGCCAGCATTGGCCAAATAGACCACGGCGCGCTTGATCTCGAAGTCGCTAAAGGCGCCGCCCCCTTGGGCACCCATGGCGCCCTTGCCTTGCAGGGTGGAGGTGACCAAGCGCTCGAGGCCGGCGCCGATGCGCGGAGCCCAAGCAGCCGCGTCGCCAAACTTGGGCGCGCCGACCACGCCGGCGGCGTGGCAAGCCATGCAAGCCGCTTGATACACCTGCTGACCCGTGCGCAGTTCGCGGGTGGCCTCGCGCAGAGCCACCGTGCCGACGCGCTGGAGGCGCTCAGCGGCAGCCAACTCCTGTGCCGCCAGATCGGGCGCCGGGGCAAAGGGCTTTTGCAGCACCAAGGTGACCAGCACAATACTCAAGACGACTGGGGCCAAGACACCCAAAAGCAGAATCCAGCGTTTGAGACTGAAACCAGAAGGAGTCTGGGTAGAGGGGGTTTTTGCGTCACTCATGGGAGCCTTTGCAAGCGTATACGAATCGGGATCGGTGCCATAGCAACCAGCACGAACTCTTGTTCCTCGTCGATTATATCGGCCTCGTAGGCGCAAAAGCTCTAAGCCTGAAGCGGATGCAGGGCCATGGGCCGGCGCCTACGGCGCTATGATGCGCAAGCCACGCAGCCCCCGGAGCCCAGACATGCCATTGGTCGTATTCAATCAAAAAGGCGGGGTGGGCAAGTCCACCATCGCCTGCAACCTGGCCGCCATCAGCGCGGCGCAGGGTCGGCGCACCTTGCTGATCGACCTCGATGTGCAGGGCAATTCCAGCCGCTACCTGCTCGGTGCCGCTGGTGCGCAGAGCGCTGCCCAGAGCGGCACTGGCACGGTCGGCGTAGCGGGTTTTTTCGCGCAGACGCTCAGCTACACCTTCAACCCACTGCCGCCTTCGCACTTCGTGCAGCGCAGCCCATTCGAGGGGCTGGATGTGCTCGCCGCCAGCCCAGCGCTGGACGAGTTGCAAGTCAAGCTGGAGGCGCGCCACAAGATCTACAAGCTGCGCGAGGCGCTTGCGCAGCTGGGCAACGAATACGAGCAGATTTATCTCGACACCCCACCGGCGCTCAACTTTTACACCCGGTCCGCGCTCATGGGGGCCAGCGGCTGCCTGATCCCTTTCGATTGCGACGACTTCTCGCGCCAAGCGCTCTATACGCTGCTGGCCAACGTGCAAGAGATCCGCGCCGACCACAACCCCGGTTTGCAGGTCAAGGGCATCGTGGTCAATCAGTTTCAGCCGCGCGCCCGGCTGCCGCAGCAGCTGGTGCAGGAGCTGATCGACGAGGGCCTGCCGGTGTTGCAGCCCTACTTGCAGGCTTCGGTCAAGGTGCGCGAGTCGCACCAGTTGGCGCGGCCCCTGATCCACCTCGAGCCCAAACACCCGCTCACCCAGGCCTTGCTGGCCCTGCATCAGCGGTTGCTCTGATAGGCTGTGCTTTTGTGCGCTCATTTGGGCGCGCACGATCGCCTCACAGCCCTTGGATCGCGTTGCGCCACCTTTGCCGTCACGGCAACCTCTGGCTTTCCCTGTACCATGTTCCTATTTGGCGGATGAAAGCGCGGGCGGGCGCTTGCTAACATGCGCGCCTTTCCTTCGAGGGTATTTACATATGCTGCTGCACATCGTTTTTTTCGTCGCCGGACTGGTGGCGCTGGTCGCCGGGGCCAGCTCGCTGGTGCGCGGGGCCTCCAAGCTGGCGCTGTCGGTGGGCATCTCGCCGCTGGTGGTGGGGCTAACCATCGTCGCTTTTGGCACCAGCGCGCCCGAGATGGCGGTCACCGTGGGGGCGGTGCTCGAGGGCCAAAACGACATTGCCGTGGGCAACGTGATCGGCAGCAACATCTTCAACGTGCTCTTCATCCTTGGGCTCAGCGCGCTGATCGTGCCGCTGGTGGTCAACAGCCAGCTCATCCGCCAAGAGGTGCCGATCATGATCGGCGCTTCGCTGTTGGTGCTGGCCTTGGGGCTGGATGGCGCGATCAGTTGGCTCGAAGGCGGCCTGCTGTTTGGCCTGCTGCTGGGTTACACCGCGTTTCTGGTGATCCAGTCGCGTCGCGCCACCAAGGCCGAGTCGGCCGACTTTGACGCCGAGCTGCAACCCGCTGCGGCCAACGAATGGGACGCCAAACTGCCGGTGCAGATCGTGCTGATCGTCATCGGCTTGGTGCTGCTGGTGCTGGGCTCGGGCTGGCTGGTCGATTCGTCGATCGCCTTTGCGCGCGCCTTTGGGGTCAGCGAACTGATCATCGGCCTGACCATCGTCGCCGCCGGCACCTCGATGCCGGAAGTGGCCACCTCGATCACCGCCGCCATCAAGGGCGAGCGCGATATCGCGGTGGGCAACGTGGTCGGCAGCAACACCTTCAACCTGCTGGGCGTGCTCGGGCTGGGGGGCATGGTGTCGTTTGGCTCGGCTGGGCTGGTTTTTTCCGAAGCCGTGCTGGCCTTCGACGTCTGGATCATGCTGGCGGTGGCGCTGGCTTGCCTGCCGGTGTTCATCTCGGGGCGCGAAATCGCGCGCTGGGAGGGCGCGGTGTTCGTGGGCTACTACGTGGCCTACGTGGCGTACTTGATTTTGGCGGCGCAGCAGCACGCCGCGCTGGAGGGCTTTAGCATGGTGATGATGGGCTTTGTGGTGCCGCTGACCATCGTCACGCTGGTGGTGGTGTTGCTGCGGCACAAAGCGCCGGCCAAGGCGGACTGAGAGACTGGGAGGCAATCGCTCATGCCCGCCTTGACGCTCCTAAACACCGCCTGCGGCGTTGCAAATGCGCGCCGTAGCTCGAGCTACGGCTGTGCTTTGCGCCTTGCCGGCGGCGCTCATGAGCGCCCTTTCGGGCACGCTCAATTGCCTCCCAGCCTCTGAGGCGCCCGGAGTGCGGGCTCGATGGCGGCGCAAGGGTGGGCACGGGGCGGCCCAAAGGTGGCCAAAGGGTGACTGATCCCGCCCCACGCGCCGCCACCCTGAGCGGGCCACAAAAGGCGCTGCGCAAGCTCGGCTTGCTGCGCCCGATCGACCTGGCGCTGCACCTGCCGCTGCGCTACGAAGACCAGACCCGCATCACCCCCTTGGCCCAGGCGCAGCCGGGGCAGACGCTGCAGCTCGAGGGCACGGTGCGCAGCGCCGAGGTGCGCAGCGGCGGCCGGCGGCAGTTGCAGGTGCTGCTCGACGACGGCAGCGGTTGCTGCACCCTGTTGTTTTTCCACTTCAGCGGCGCGCAGCACAAGGCGCTCGCGCCGGGTACGCGCATCCGCGCCCGGGGCGAGCTGCGCCACGGCCTGTTTGGCCCCACGCTCTTGCACCCGCAGTGGCAGCGCGCCGAGGGCGAGTTGCCGCGCAGCCTGACGCCGGTCTATCCGGCCAGCGCTGGCTTGCCGCAAGCGTATTTGCGCCGCGCCATCGCCAGCGCGCTGGAGCGCGCCGACTTGAGCGAGACCGTGCCACCGCAGGCTTGGGCCGACTGCCCGGGGCTGGCAGGGGGCGGCCTGCGTGCGGCCCTGCTCGGGCTGCACCAGCCGCCGCCCGAGGTGGCGCTGGCCAGCCTCGAAGACCGCAGCCACCCGGCCTGGCAGCGCCTCAAGGCCGAGGAGCTGCTGGCGCAGCAACTGGCGCAGTGGCAGGCGCGCCAGCTGCGGGCGGCGCGCTGCGCCCCCGAGATGGCCCCTTTGGCGGGCGGTTTGCACGCGCAGCTGCTGGCGCGCCTGCCCTTTGCGCTCACGGCGGCCCAGCGCCGGGTGGGCGCCGAGATCGACGCCGACCTGCAGCGGCGCACCCCCATGCACCGGCTGCTGCAAGGCGATGTGGGCAGCGGCAAAACGGTGGTGGCGGCGCTGGCAGCGGCGCGCGCCATCGACGCCGGTTGGCAGTGCGCCCTCATGGCGCCGACCGAAATTTTGGCCGAGCAGCACTTTGGCAAGCTGATCGACTGGCTGCAGCCGTTGCTGCAGGCCCAAGGGCGGCACATCGCCTGGTTGACCGGCAGCCAAAACAAGGGCCAGCGCACGCAGGCCCTGGCAGGCATCCAAGACGGCCGCGCCGCGCTGGTCGTGGGCACCCATGCGGTGATCGGCGAGCAGGTGCAGTTTGCGCGGCTGGGTTTGGCGCTGATCGACGAGCAGCACCGCTTTGGCGTGGCGCAGCGGCTGGCCCTGCGCAGCGCGCGCGAGGGCGTGGAGCCGCACCTGCTGATGATGAGCGCGACCCCGATCCCGCGCACGCTGGCCATGAGCCACTACGCCGACCTCGACATTTCCAGCCTCGACGAGCTGCCCCCCGGCCGCAGCCCGATCCTGACCAAGCTGCTCAGCGCCAGCCGGCGCGACGAGCTGCTGTCGCGGCTGCGCGCGCAGCTGGCGCAAGGCCGCCAAGCCTACTGGGTCTGCCCCTTGATCGAAGACAGCGAAGCGATCGATTTGCGCAACGCCCAAAGCACGGCGCTCGAACTCGCCGCCGCGCTCGAGGGCTGCAGTGGCCCCACCGGCGCGCCGGTGCAAGTCGGGCTGCTGCACGCGCGCCTGCCGCTGGCCGAAAAAAAAGAGGTGATGGCGCGCTTCTGTGCCGGCCAGATCGGGGTGCTGGTGAGCACCACGGTGGTCGAGGTCGGGGTCGATGTGCCCAACGCCACGCTGATGGTGATCGAACACGCCGAGCGCTTTGGGCTGAGCCAGTTGCACCAGTTGCGCGGCCGCGTCGGGCGCGGGCAGGCGGCCTCGGTCTGCGTGCTGCTCTACGAGCCGGGTGAAAACGGCCGCTTGGGCGAGGCCGCGCGTGCGCGCTTGCGCGCCATGCTCGAGACAGCCGACGGCTTCGAGATCGCCCGGCGCGACCTCGAGATCCGTGGGCCGGGTGAGTTTTTGGGCGCACGCCAGTCCGGGGCGCCGATGCTGCGCTTTGCCGACCTCGAGCACGACGCGCACCTGCTCGACTGGGCGCGGGCGTGGGCGCCGCGCCTGCTGGCCGAGCAGCCGCAAGCGGCGCAGCGCCACATCGAGCGCTGGTTGGGGGCAAAATCGGACTTTCTCAAGGCCTGAAGTGAAACTGCCCCCACGCTCGCTGCGCTCGCTGCCCCCCAAGGGGGCGCTTCAGTGGCTTCGGGCGGCCGGGCGCCACTGAGAGGACAACTGGCCCCCTTACCATGACCCTGACCGAACTCAAATACATCGTTGCGGTGGCGCGTGAGCGCCACTTCGGCCGCGCCGCCGAGGCCTGCTTCGTCTCGCAGCCGACGCTGAGCGTGGCCATCAAAAAGCTCGAAGAAGAGCTCGACCTCAAGCTGTTTGAGCGCAGCGCCAGCGAAGTGAGCACCACGCCGCTGGGGGTCGAGGTCGTGCGCCAAGCGCAGGTGGTGCTCGAGCAGGCGGCACGCATCAAAGAAATCGCCCGGCGCGGCCAAGACCCGCTCAGCGGCCCGCTGCGTCTGGGTGTGATCTACACCATCGGGCCCTATCTGCTGCCCGAGCTGGTGCGGCGCGTGATCGAGCGCACGCCGCAAATGCCGCTGCTGCTGCAAGAAAACCTCACCGTCAAGCTGCTGGAGCAGCTGCGCATCGGCGAACTCGACGCCGCCATTTTGGCCGAGCCTTTCCCCGACACCAATCTGGCCATTGCGCCGCTGTACGACGAGCCGTTTTGGGTGGCGTTGCCGGTGCAGCACCCGCTGGCGCAGCAGCGCAGCGTGAGCGCTGAGCAGCTCAAGCAAGAGACCATGCTGCTGCTGGGGGCCGGGCACTGTTTTCGCGACCACGTGCTCGAAGTCTGCCCCGAGTTTGCGCGCTACGCCAGCAACGCCGAGGGCATCCGGCGCAGCTTCGAGGGCTCGTCGCTCGAGACCATCAAGCACATGGTGGCCGCGGGCATGGGCATCACGCTGGTGCCGCGCCTGAGCGTGCCCGCCGCCGTGCTGGAGGCGCAAAACGGGGCGCCGCTGCCGGCCGATGGGGCACCCTACGTGCGCTACCTGCCCTTTGCCGGTGAGCCGCCGCGCCGGCGCGTGGTGCTGGCTTGGCGGCGCAGCTTCACCCGCTACGAGGCCATCGCCGCCTTGCGCAACGCCATTTACGCCTGTGCCTTGCCCGGGGTGCAGCGCCTGACCCCATGAGCGCCGCCGCCTCGGACGCGCCGGACCGGCTGGCGCTGTACTTGGACCTGATCCGCTGGGACCGCCCGGCCGGCTGGTTGCTGCTGCTGTGGCCGAGCTTGTCGGCGCTGTGGCTGGCCGCCGACGGCTGGCCGGGCTGGCACCTGCTGGCGGTGTTCGTGCTGGGCACCATTTTGATGCGCAGCGCCGGCTGTTGCGCAAACGACGTGGCCGACCGCCAATACGACCGCCACGTGCAGCGCACCGCGCAGCGGCCCGTGACCAGCGGGCGCGTGCAGCCGCGCGAGGCGCTGCTGTTGGGGGCGTGCTTGGCTTTTGCGGCCTTTTTGTTGGTGCTCACGACCACGGCGGCGGCGGTGGCGTGGTCGGTGCCGGCGTTGCTGATCGCCATCGCCTACCCCTACGCCAAGCGCTTTTTTGCCATGCCGCAGGCGGTGCTTGGAGTGGCGTTCAGCTTCGGCATCCCGATCGCCTACGCGGCGGCGCAAGGCAGCGTGCCGGCTTTGGCCTGGGCGCTGCTGCTGGCCAACCTGTTCTGGGTGCTGGCCTACGACACCGAGTACGCGATGGTGGACCGCGACGACGACTTGCGTATCGGCATCAAAACTTCGGCCATCACGCTCGGGCGCTTCGACGTGGCGGCGGTGGCGGCTTTTTACCTGCTGCACCTGCTGCTGTGGGGCGCGCTGCTGTGGCCGCAGGTGGGCGGGCTCTGGTTTGGCTTGGGGCTGGCGCTGGCGCTGGCGCAGGTGGGCTGGCATCTGTGGCTGATCCGCGCGCGCAGCCGCGAAGGATGCTTTCGCGCCTTCAGGCTCAACCACTGGATCGGTTGCACCCTGTTTGTAGGGCTGGCGCTGGAGTTGGCGCTGCGCGGCTAAAGCCCCAGACACTGCGCCCGGCCGCAACGCAGCGTGCAACGCAGCGCGCAGAGGTCCGTGCACAGGCCACAGGGCCGCGCACAGGGTCTAGGGGGGCGGAGCCCCGCCTGTTAATCGCCGAACTCGGCGCCCATTTCGCGCGCCCGCCGGTGCGCGGCCGCGATCGCCGCCACGAAGGCGTCGGAAATCTGCGCCGCTTCCATGGCGCTGAGGGCGGCGTGGGTGGTGCCGCCTTTGGAGGTCACGCGCTGGCGCAGCACCTCGGGCGGTTCGCTGCTGCGCTGAGCCAGTTGCGCCGCCCCGGCAAAGGTGCCGATGGCCAGTTCGGTGGCGGCTTGCGGCGTCAGGCCCAGTTCGGTGCCGGCGCGGCGCATGGCTTCCAGAAAATAAAACACGTAGGCCGGGCCAGAGCCGGACAGCGCGGTCACGGCGTCTAGGTCCGACTCTTGCGCCAGCCAAAGCGTGCGCCCGGTGCCCGCCAGCAGCGCCTGCACCTGCTCGCGCTCGGCGCTGCTCACGGCCGGGCGGGCGTACAGCCCGGTCATCCCTAGGCCGACCAGGGCCGGGGTGTTGGGCATGGCGCGCACGATGCGCTCGCTGCCGAGCCAGCGCACCATGCTGTCGCTGCGGATGCCAGCGGCCACGCTCAGGTGCAGCGCGCTGGCGCTCAGGTGCGGCGCGCATTCCAGCGCCGCCTGCTTGAAGACCTGCGGCTTGACTGCCCACAGCACCAGCGCGGCATCGACCAGGGCGCTGTCGGCTGCCGGGTGCAGCGCCACGCCGGGGAACTGCTGCGCCAGCCGGCTGCGTTGCTCGGCCACGGGCTCGACGATGTGCAGCGCCTGCGCCGGGTAGCCTTGCTGCAGCAGGCCGCCGACGATGGCGCTGGCCATGTTGCCGCCGCCGATGAAGGCGATGCGGGGCTGCTGCAAGAGGTTTGAAGCGTGGTAAGGGCTGGTGGGGCTGTTCATGCCGCCATTGTCGCGCATGGGATCACGGCGCCACGGTCTGGCGCACCGCGTGCTCCCAGCGCGCCATTTTCTCGGCCGCCGCGTCGCGCCCGAGGGTGGGCACAAAAGTGCGCTCGCAGCGCCACAGCCGCGTCAGGTCCTCCAACCCGCCATAGACGCCGGCTTGCAGGCCGGCCAGCCATGCGGCCCCGAGGGCGGTGGTCTCGGTCACCGCCGGGCGCAGCACCGGGATGCCCAGCAGGTCGGCCTGCATCTGCATCAGCAAATCGTTGACGCAGGCCCCGCCATCGACGCGCAGCTCGCTTACCGGCACCCCGCCCGCCGCCACCGCGTCGCGGCTCATGGCTTGCAGCAAGGCGGCGCTCTGAAACGCGATGCTCTCGAGCGCCGCGCGGGCGATGTGCGCCAGCGTGCTGCCGCGCGTCAGGCCGCTGATGCAGCCGCGCGCCTCGGGCTGCCAGTAGGGCGCCCCCAAGCCGGTGAAGGCGGGGACGAACAGCACGCCGCCGGCGTCGGGCACGCTCTGGGCCAGGGCCTGCACCTCGCTGCTGGAGTCGATGGCGCGCAGGCCGTCGCGCAGCCATTGCACCACCGCGCCGCCGACGAACACGCTGCCTTCGAGCGCGTACTGGGGCGGCGCGTGCGCCACCTGCGCCGCCGCCGTGCTGATCAGTCCGTGCTGGCTGTGCTGGAACCGCTCGCCGGTGTGCATGAGTAGGAAGCAACCGGTGCCGTAGGTGTTTTTGGCCATGCCGGGGCGCAAGCAGGCTTGGCCAAACAGGGCGCTCTGCTGATCGCCCGCCACGCCGCCGATGCGCACCGGGGCCCCCAGCCATTCGGCTTGGCTGTGGCCATAGTCGGCGCTCGACGGCCGCACCTCGGGCAGCAGGGCGCGCGGAATCTGGAACAGCGCCAGCAGCTCATCGTCCCAGTCGCGCGTCTGCAGATTCAGCAGCAGCGTGCGCGCAGCGTTGCTGCAGTCGGTGGCGTGCAGCGTGCCGCCGCTGAGCTGCCACAACAGCCACGAGTCGATGGTGCCAAAAGCCAGCTCGCCGCGCTCGGCGCGCGCGCGTGCACCAGGGGTGTGATCGAGCAGCCAAGCGATCTTGCTGGCAGAAAAATAGGGGTCCAGGCGCAGCCCGGTTTTGCCCTGCACCCACGGCTCGTGCCCGGCCTCGCGCAGCGCGGCGCAGGCGCTGCTGGTGCGCCGGTCCTGCCAGACGATGGCGCGCCCCAGCGGTGCGCCGCTGCGCCGCTCCCACAGCAGCGTGGTTTCGCGCTGATTGGTGATGCCGATGGCGGCAAGGGCCTGGGCGCGCAGCCCGGCGCTTGTTAAGGCCTGGCGGGCGCAGGCCAGTTGCGTGGCCCAGATCTCGTGCGGGCAATGCTCGACCCAGCCGGGTTGCGGGTAGTGTTGGCGGATTTCCTGCTGCGCCTGCGCCCGCACTTGGCCTTGGGCGTCGAACACGATGCTGCGCGAACTGGTGGTGCCTTGGTCTAGGGCCAGCATAAAGGCCATCGGTTGGTCTCCTCTCAAAAGGGTGGGCTGCGGGGTGGCTTGCACCGATGTGTCACAAAATCCAGTAGCGAGGTGGGGTACGATGGCGGCCTGTTTACTCAATGGGTCTATGCCCGTTTTGGGCCCCTCATGCAGGCAGGCGAGCGCCTTCAAGCGCGTCTTTTTACGACTGTAACAGCACCCCCCGACACTTACCGGATTGCGGTTGCGGCTCCCAGCCGGCCTCGCCCCGTCCCGCAACAAGCCTTTGCCAATCCCTGACCCAGCCCCCATGAACCGTCAGCAGTCCCTAGAGCATTTGCAGCGCGCCCCGGTGTGGGATCTGCTCGTCGTCGGCGGCGGTGCCACCGGTTTGGGCGTGGCGCTGGAGGCGGCGCAGCGCGGCTGGCGGGTGGCGCTGCTGGAGTCGCACGACTTCGCCAGCGGCACCTCGTCGCGTTCCACCAAGCTGCTGCACGGCGGGGTGCGCTACTTGGCGCAGGGTAATCTGGCCTTGGTGCGCGAGGCGCTGGCCGAGCGCCAAGCAGTACTCAAGATTGCCCCGCATCTGGCGCAGCCGCTGCCTTTCGTGATGCCCTGCTACCAGCCTTGGCAAGCGCCTTTTTATGGGGTCGGGCTCAAGCTCTACGATTGGTTGGCCGGCCGCGCAGGCCTAGGGCCCACCCGGTGGCTGGGGCGCGAGCAGACCCAAGCCGCGCTGCCGGGGGTGCAGGCGCTGGGCTTGCGCGGCGGCATCCAGTACTGGGACGCCCAGTTCGAGGACGCGCGGCTGGCGCTGGCTGTGGCGCGCAGCGCCGAGGCGGCTGGGGCGCTGTTGCTCAATTGCGTGCAGGTGCAGGGCATTGAAGCGGGCGCCGATGTTCAGGGTGGCCGCGTGCTGCGGGTGCAGGCGCTCGACCGCCACGGGGGCCAGCGGTTGCAGTTGCAGGCGCGTTGCGTCGTCAACGCCACCGGGGTCTGGGTGGACCAGCTGCGCCAGGGCGTGCAACCCGAAGCGTCGCCGCTGGTGCAGCCCAGCCAGGGGGTGCATCTGGTGGTGGCGCGCGATTTTCTGCCCGGGCAGCAGGCCCTGCTGGTGCCGCGCACCGCCGATGGCCGGGTGCTGTTTGCGGTGCCGTGGCTGGGGGCGCTGGTGTTGGGCAGCACCGACACGCCGCGCACCGACCTGCCGCGCGAACCCGAGCCGTTCGAGGCCGAAATCGAGTTCATCTTGCGCGAGGCGTCGCAGGCGCTGGCGCGGCCGGTGCGCCGCGCCGACGTGCGCAGCGTCTGGGTGGGCTTGCGGCCGCTGGTGGCGGCGCCCGCAGCAGGGGGGAGCACCCAAGCGCTGTCGCGCGAGCACCGCATCGTGGTCGATCCCGCTGGGCTGGTGACGGTCACAGGGGGCAAGTGGACCACCTACCGCGCCATGGCCAGCGAGGTGCTGGCGCACGGGGTGGCGGCCGGGTTGTTGGCGCCGCGCCCGGCCTTGGACCATCCATTGACCCCTTTATTTGGGGCTGGCGAAGCAAACGCGCAAGCCCATGCGGATGCGAATGAGGCCGCAGGAGCAAATGCCGCACTTACGCACCCAGCGCTGCACCAGGCGCCGGGCTTGCACCTCTACGGCGACCAAGCAGCGGCGGTGCAGGCCCTGCCCGGTGCCGAGCGAGCGCTGGGCATGGGCCTGACCGAGGCCATGGTGCGCTACGCCGTGCGCCACGAGTGGGCGCTGACGGTCGAAGACGTGCTGGCGCGGCGCTGGCGCGCGCTGTTCCTCGACGCCGCCGCCGCCGAAGGCATGGCCGCGGCAGTGGCCGCGATCGTGCAAGACGAGCTGCAGCGCGCGGGCGCAGCGCACACCGACCCCGGTTTGCCCGCCTTTGTGGCGCTTGCGCAACGCTACCGGCTCAACTGATCGCGCCGGGCGCACAAACAGCGCTTGACCCGATCAAACTAGTGTGCGACAATGCGCGGCTTCACCAAATGAGGTGGAGACTACTTGCCCAGCGAAGCGGGCGCCCTGAATGTGTTTCGGGCGGCTGCAACGACGGGCCCAAGACTGATCGCTGCAGGCCGCTGGGGCCTTCGGGATTCAAGTTGGGACTTAAACAAAATGATTCAAACGCAATCTCGACTCGATGTTGCCGACAACACGGGTGCCAAGTCCGTGATGTGCATCAAGGTGCTCGGTGGCTCCAAGCGCCGTTACGCCAGTGTGGGCGACGTCATCAAAGTCAGCATCAAAGAAGCCGCGCCGCGTGGGCGCGTCAAAAAAGGCGAAATCTACAACGCCGTGGTGGTGCGCACCGCCAAAGGCTTGCGCCGCCCAGACGGGGCTTTGATCAAGTTTGACGGCAACGCCGCCGTGCTGCTCAACGCCAAGCTCGAGCCCATCGGTACCCGCATCTTTGGACCGGTGACGCGCGAACTGCGCACCGAGAAGTTCATGAAGATCGTTTCGCTGGCCCCGGAAGTTCTGTAAGAGGTCTCGCAATGAACAAAATTCGCAAAGGCGACGAAGTCATCGTCATCGCCGGCCGTGACAAAGGCAAGCGCGGCAAGGTCACGCAGCGCGCCGACGAGACGCGCCTGCTGGTCGAGGGCGTCAACATCGTCAAGAAGCACGCCAAGCCCAACCCGATGAAGGGTGTCACCGGCGGCATCATCGCCAAGACGATGTCGATCCATCAGTCCAACGTGGCAATCTTCAACCCGGCCAGCGGCAAGGCCGACCGCGTGGGCATCAAGGTGCTCGAAGACGGCAGCAAAGTGCGCGTCTTCAAATCCAACGGCGCTGAAATCAAGGTGGCATGAGCATGACACGCTTTCAACAAATTTACCGCGACAAAGTGGCCCCGGCGCTCAAAGAGCAGTTTGGCTTCGAGTCTGTGATGCAGGTGCCGCGCATCACCAAAATCACCCTCAACATGGGGGTGGGTGAGGCCGTGGCCGACAAAAAAGTGCTGGAAAACGCCGTCGGCGACCTGAGCAAGATCGCCGGTCAAAAACCGGTGGTTACCCGTGCCCGCAAGGCCATCGCCGGTTTCAAAATCCGCGAAGGCCAGCCGATCGGCTGCATGGTCACGCTGCGCGGGGCGCGCATGTACGAGTTCCTCGATCGCTTCGTCACCGTGGCGCTGCCGCGGGTGCGCGACTTTCGCGGCATCTCGGGCAAGGCCTTCGATGGCCGTGGCAACTACAACATCGGCGTCAAAGAGCAGATCATTTTCCCCGAGATCGAATACGACAAGGTCGATGCCTTGCGTGGGCTGAACATCAGCATCACCACCACCGCCAAGAACGACGCCGAGTGCAAGGCGCTGCTGTCTGGTTTCCGTTTCCCGTTCAAGAACTGAGGTGCAGCGTGGCCAAACAAGCTTTGCTCCAGCGTGAACTCAAGCGCGACCAACTGGTCGCCAAGTTTGCCAAAAAGTACAACGAATTGAAGGCAACCGCCAAAGACGCCAAGCGCAGCGACGAAGAGCGCGACGCCGCCCGTCTGGCGCTGCAAAAACTGCCGCGCAACGCCAACCCGACGCGCCAGCGCAACCGCTGCGAAATCACCGGCCGTGCCCGTGGCACCTTTAAGCAGTTCGGTCTGGGGCGCATGAAAGTGCGTGAAATGGCCTTTGCCGGCGAAATCCCCGGCATCACCAAAGCCAGCTGGTAAGGCGCGAAGGAGTAAACATTATGAGCATGAGTGATCCCATCGCCGATATGCTGACCCGCATCCGCAATGCGCAGATGGTGGAAAAACCCACCGTCGCCATGCCGGCTTCCAAAGTCAAGGCCGCCATTGCCCAGGTGCTCAAGGACGAGGGCTACATCGACGGCTTCCAAGTCAAGAGCCAAGACGGCAAGAACGAGCTCGTCATCGGCCTCAAATACTACGCCGGGCGCCCGGTGATCGAGCGCATCGAGCGCGTCAGCCGCCCCGGTCTGCGCGTCTATAAGGGTTCCAAGTCGATCCCCCAAGTCATGAACGGCTTGGGCGTGGCCATCGTCACCACACCGCAAGGCGTGATGACCGATCGCAAGGCGCGCGCCGCCGGTGTCGGTGGTGAAGTGTTGTGTTACGTCGCCTGATGCGAGAACGAAGGAGTATCTGAGATGTCTCGTGTAGGTAAAACACCGATCGCCATTCCGGCCGGGGTCGAAGTGGCGCTGCAGCCCGACGCCATCCGCGTCAAGGGCGCGCTGGGCGCGCTGGCGCTGGCCCCCAATGCCCAAGTGCAGGTGCAGCATGCCGATGGCCGCCTGACCTTTGCTGCCGTGGGCGACAGCGCGCAGGCCAAGGCCCTGTGCGGCACCATGCGCCAGTTGGTCAACAACATGGTGCAGGGCGTGAGCAAGGGCTTCGAGAAGAAGCTCTCGCTGGTGGGCGTGGGCTACAAAGCCAGCGCCAGCGGCAACAAGCTCAACCTCGCCGTGGGCTATTCGCACCCGGTCGATTTCGTAATGCCCGAAGGCGTGAGCGTGACCACTCCGGCCGCGACCGAAATCGTGCTCAAGGGCGCCGACCGCCAGCGCGTGGGCCAGATTGCCGCCGAAATTCGCGCCGTGCGCCCGCCCGAGCCTTATAAAGGCAAGGGCATCCGCTACGTCGGTGAGAAGGTCGTCATCAAAGAGACCAAGAAAAAATAAGGACAGCGAACATGTTGACGAAAAAAGAACAGCGTTTGCGCCGTGCCCGCCAGACCCGCATTCGCATCGCCCAGCAAGGCGCACTGCGCCTGAGTGTGAACCGCAGCAACCTGCACATCTACGCCAACGTCATCTCCGAAGACGGTGCGCGCGTGCTGGTCTCGGCCTCGACGCTGGAAGCCGAAGTGCGCGCCCAGATCGCTGCGGCCAACGGCAACGGTGGCAACAGGGCGGCGGCCGAACTGGTCGGCCAGCGCATCGCCGCCAAGGCCAAGGCCGCCGGGATCGAGAAGGTGGCTTTTGACCGTTCCGGTTTTGCCTACCACGGTCGTGTCAAAGCCCTTGCAGAAGCCGCGCGTGCCGCCGGCCTGCAATTCTGATTGGGGATGCTCAAATGGCAAAGATGCTTGCGAATGTAAAGAGCGAGGCCAACGACGATGGCCTGCGCGAAAAGATGATCGCGGTCAACCGCGTCACCAAAGTGGTCAAAGGCGGGCGCATCATGAGCTTTGCCGCCCTGACTGTGGTCGGTGACGGCGACGGCCGCGTCGGCATGGGCAAAGGCAAGGCGCGCGAAGTGCCGGTGTCGGTGCAAAAAGCCATGGACGAAGCGCGCCGCAACCTGTTCAAGGTGGCGATCAAGAACGGCACCCTGCACCACGCGGTGCACGGCCGCCACGGCGCTTCCAGCGTCATGATGCTGCCGGCCAACAAGGGTACCGGCATCATCGCCGGCGGCCCGATGCGCGCCGTCTGCGAGGTGCTGGGCGTGACCGACGTCGTGGCCAAAAGCCACGGCTCGACCAACCCCTACAACTTGGTGCGCGCCACGCTGGACGCGCTGCGCCGCTCCATGACGCCCTACGAAGTGGCGGCCAAGCGCGGCAAATCGGTCGAAGAAATTCTGGCCTAAAAGGGATTCCGCATGACTACCGCCTCCACCCTCACCATCAAGCTGGTGCGCAGCCCGATCGGCTGCCGTGCCGACCACCGCGCCACCGTGCGCGGGCTGGGCCTGCGCAAGCTCAACAGCGTCAGCGTGTTGCAAGACACCCCGGCGGTGCGTGGCATGATCAACAAGATCAGCTACCTGCTGCAAGTGATCTGAACGGATTTCGACTATGGAACTCAACACCCTCAAGCCCGCTGCGGGCTCCAAATCGGCTCGGCGCCGTGTCGGTCGGGGCATCGGCTCCGGCTTGGGCAAAACCGCCGGTCGTGGCCACAAAGGCCAAAAATCGCGCTCCGGCGGCTACCACAAGGTCGGCTTTGAAGGCGGCCAGATGCCGCTGCAACGCCGCCTGCCCAAGCGCGGCTTCAAATCCACCACCCTGAAGTTCAACGCCGAAGTCACGCTCGACGACCTGCAGGTGCTGGGCGCGGCACAAGTCGATCTGCTGCTGCTCAAGCAAGCCGGTCTGGTGCCCGAGCTGGCGCGCAAAGTCAAGGTCATCAACACCGGTCAGCTGTCGCTGGCGGTGCAGTTGAACCAAATCGGCGCCACCGCTGGTGCCAAGGCAGCCATCGAAGCCGCTGGCGGCTCGGTCGCGGCTTGAAGCTTTAAGCGCGGGAATCTACACCTGTGGCCACCAACGCTGCCTCCCTAGCCCGAACCGGAAAGTACGCCGATTTGCGTCGGCGGCTGTTCTTTTTGCTGGGCGCGCTGATCGTCTACCGCATCGGGGCGCACATCCCTGTGCCGGGCATCGATCCAGACCAACTGGCGCAGTTGTTCCAAGGCCAGGCGGGCAACATCCTGAACCTGTTCAACATGTTCACGGGTGGCTCGCTGCAGCGCTTTGCCGTCTTTGCCTTGGGCATCATGCCCTACATCTCGGCCGCGATCATCATCCAGCTGCTCACCTACGTGGTGCCGTCGCTGATCGCGCTGCGCAAAGAAGGCGAGGCCGGCAAGCGCAAGATCACGCAGTACACGCGCTACAGCACGCTGGCGCTGGCGATTTTCCAGTCCTTTGGCATTGCGCTCGCTCTCGAGGGCATGCCGGGCATGGTGGTCGATCCTGGGTTCGCCTTTCGCTTCACGGCGGTGGTGAGCTTGGTGGCTGGCACCATGTTCCTGATGTGGCTGGGCGAGCAGATCACCGAGCGCGGCGTCGGCAACGGCATTTCGATGCTGATCTTTGCCGGCATCGTGGCCGGTTTGCCGAGTGCCATGGGCGGGCTGACCGAGCTGGTGCGCACCGGCGCGATGGGCATTCTGTCGGCCATCTTCATTCTGTTGCTGGTGGTGGCTGTGACCTACTTCGTGGTCTACGTGGAGCGTGGGCAGCGCAAAGTGCTGGTCAATTACGCCCGGCGCCAGGTGGGCAACAAGGTCTATGGCGGCCAGTCCTCGCACCTGCCGCTCAAGCTCAACATGGCCGGCGTGATTCCGCCCATCTTCGCTTCGTCCATCATCCTGCTGCCGGCCACGCTGGTGACTTGGGTCAGCGCCGATCAGGGCATGAACTGGTTGCGCGACATGGCGGCCGCGCTCTCGCCCGGGCAGCCGATCTACATTGCGCTCTATGCGGCGGCGATCATCTTCTTTTGTTTCTTCTACACCGCGCTGGTATTCAACAGCCGCGAGACCGCAGACAACCTGAAGAAGAGCGGCGCCTTCATCCCGGGCATCCGTCCGGGGGACCAGACCGCGCGCCACATCGACAAGATCCTGGGCCGCCTGACGCTGGTGGGCGCGCTCTACATCACGGCGGTGTGTCTGCTGCCCGAATTCCTGATCCTGTATTACAACGTACCGTTCTACTTTGGTGGCACCTCGCTGCTGATCATCGTGATTGTGACCATGGACTTCTGGACCCAGGTGCAAAATTACATGATGTCCGAGCAGTACGAGTCCTTGCTCAAGAAATCCAGTTTCAAGGGCGCCCCCGGGGTCTGATATGTCCAAAGACGATGTCATCGAGATGCAGGGCGAGGTGGTGGAGAATTTGCCCAACGCCACCTTCCGCGTCAAGCTTGAAAACGGCCACGTCGTGCTCGGGCACATTTCCGGCAAGATGCGCATGCACTACATCCGCATCCTGCCCGGCGACAAGGTCAAGGTGGAGCTCACGCCCTACGACCTCACACGGGCGCGGATCGTGTTCCGCAGCAAATAGTTTTTCTAGAATTTCGTTCAGGAGTAAGACATGAGAGTTTCGGCTTCGGTCAAAAAAATGTGCCGCAACTGCAAGATCATTCGTCGTCATGGCGTGGTGCGGGTCATCTGCACCGACCCACGGCACAAGCAGCGTCAAGGCTGATTCGATTAGAGGACCATCATGGCACGTATCGCTGGTATCAACATTCCGCCGCACAAGCACGCCGAAATCGGCCTGACGGCGATCTTTGGCATCGGGCGCACCCGCGCGCGGCAGATTTGCGAGGCCTGTGGCATCGCATACTCGAAAAAGATCAAGGAGCTTTCCGACGCCGAACTGGAAAAGGTGCGTGAAGCGGTCAACACCCTGACCATCGAGGGCGATCTGCGCCGCGAAACCACGATGAACATCAAGCGCCTGATGGACATCGGCTGCTATCGCGGTTTCCGCCATCGGCGCGGCCTGCCTGTGCGCGGCCAGCGCACCAAGACCAACGCCCGCACCCGCAAGGGCCCGCGCAAGGCGGCCCAGTCGCTGAAGAAATAACCGCCCACAAGGACACTCGCTATGGCCAAGCCCCAAGCCTCCAACGCCGCCGCCCGCGTGCGCAAAAAAGTTCGCAAGAACATCTCCGACGGCATCGCGCACGTGCACGCTTCCTTCAACAACACCATCATCAACATCACCGACCGCCAAGGCAACTCGTTGTCGTGGGCATCGTCGGGTGGTCAGGGTTTCAAGGGCTCGCGCAAATCGACCCCATTCGCAGCCCAGGTGGCGTCCGAAGTGGCTGGCCGTGCGGCCATCGAGCAAGGCATCAAGAACCTCGACGTCGAAATCAAGGGCCCGGGCCCAGGTCGCGAATCCTCGGTGCGCGCCTTGGGCGCCCTGGGGATCCGCATCAACTCGATAGCCGACGTGACCCCGGTGCCGCACAACGGCTGCCGTCCGCAAAAGCGCCGCCGCATCTGAGCGCGGTCGCAAGCGATTGCGCTTGACCTGGAGTCTGTGGCATTGCTATAATCTGCGGCTCTTTGTTTGGGCCACTGCAAAACCCTTTGCGGTGGCATTTTCGTTTCAAGCCCACCGCCGTCTCCCTATAGGGCGCGGCTCCCGCTCCAGTCTGCAAGGCCGGGGCGGCAGATAGATCAAGGAACATCAAGTGGCACGTTACCTCGGCCCCAAGGCCAAACTCTCCCGCCGTGAAGGCACCGATCTGTTGCTCAAGAGCGCGCGGCGCTCGATCAGCGACAAGGCCAAGTTCGACTCCAAGCCCGGCCAGCACGGCCGCACCTCGGGGCAGCGCACCTCCGACTACGGCTTGCAACTGCGCGAAAAGCAAAAAGTCAAGCGCATGTACGGTGTGCTCGAGCGCCAGTTCCGGCGCTACTTCGCCGAAGCCGACCGCCGCCGTGGCAACACCGGCACCAACCTGCTCGGCCTGCTCGAATCGCGCCTCGACAACGTGGTGTTTCGCATGGGCTTTGCCTCCACCCGCGCCGAAGCGCGCCAGCTGGTCTCGCACAAGGCGGTGCTGGTCAACGGCCAGAGCTGCAACATCCCGTCGGCACTGGTCAAATCGGGCGACGTGGTGTCGGTGCGCGAAAAATCGCGCAACCAGAACCGCGTCAAAGAGGCGCTGGAGCTCGCCAAGCAGATCGGTTTCCCGGCCTGGGTTGAGGTCGCGGTCGAAAAGGCCGAGGGCACCTTCAAGAAAGTGCCGGATCGCGACGAGTTCGCCGCCGACATCAACGAATCGCTGATCGTCGAACTGTATTCGCGCTAATCTGTGGTTTGAAACCATATCCGAGCCCGAGCGCCGCATTCAGCTGGCGTTCGGGATTTTGTACTCCAGCAGCCTTATCGGTGTAACGAGCCGAGGGTATTGAAGGAAGTCCGAATGCTTAACAATCTCCTGAAACCCAAGAACATTCAAGTCGAGCACCTCGGCCCCAACCACGCCGAAGTCACGCTCGAGCCCTTTGAGCGCGGCTATGGCCACACGCTGGGCAACGCGCTGCGCCGGGTGTTGTTGGCTTCGATGGTCGGCCACGCTCCCACCGAGGTCACCATCTCGGGTGTGTTGCATGAGTTTTCTTCGATCGACGGCGTGCAAGAAGACACTGTTGACATGCTGCTCAACCTCAAAGGCGTGGTGTTCAAGCTCCACGGCCGCGACGAAGTCACCTTGAGCCTGCGCAAAGAGGTCGAAGGCCTGGTCACAGCGGGCGACATCCAGACCCCGCACGACGTGGAAATCCTGAATCCGCAGCACCCCATCGCCACCCTGAGCGCGGGCACCAAGCTCGACATGCAGATCAAGGTCGAGAAGGGCCGCGGCTACGTGCCCGGCAACCTGCGCCGCGGCGAGGACAGCACGCGCTCGATCGGCCGAATTTTGCTCGATGCCTCTTTTTCGCCGGTCAAGCGCGTCAGTTACGCGGTGGAAAACGCCCGCGTCGAGCAGCGCACCGACCTCGACAAGCTGGTGCTGGACATCGAAACCAACGGTGCCGTGGCACCCGAGGAAGCGGTGCGCGCCGCGGCCAAGATTCTGGTCGAGCAGCTGGCGGTGTTTGCCCAGTTGGCCCGCGACGAATCGTCCGACTTTGGCGCCTCGCCCAGCCGCGCTTCGCAGCAGTTTGACCCGATTTTGCTGCGCCCGGTCGATGAGCTCGAGCTCACGGTGCGCTCGGCCAACTGCCTCAAGGCCGAAAACATCTACTACATCGGTGACCTGATCCAGCGCACCGAAAACGAGCTGCTCAAGACCCCCAACCTGGGCCGCAAGTCGCTCAACGAAATCAAGGAAGTGCTGGCTTCGCGCGGCTTGACGCTGGGCATGAAGCTGGAGAGCTGGCCGCCCGCTGGGCTGGACAAGCACTGAACCCACTGCTTAACCCTCACCCTCAACGCCCCTGACCCCTCGCAGTACCTGATCCGGCTGCGGGCAAACCACAAAGGAAACCACCATGCGTCACGGACACGGACTTCGCAAACTCAACCGCACCACCAGCCACCGGCTGGCCATGCTGCGCAACATGATGAACTCGCTGCTCACGCACGAAGCGATTCAAACCACCTTGCCCAAGGCCAAAGAGCTGCGCCGCGTGGTCGAGCCCATGATCACCTTGGCCAAAGTGCCGACGGTGGCCAACCGCCGCTTGGCTTTTGACCGCCTGCGCGACCGCGACGTGGTGGTTAAGCTGTTCGACGTGCTCGGCCCGCGCTTCAACGCCCGTCCGGGTGGCTACACGCGCATCCTCAAAACCGGGTATCGCGTCGGCGACAACGCCCCGATGGCCCTGATCGAGCTGGTCGATCGCGGCGATGCAGAAACCACCAAAGAAGAACAAGCTTCTGCCGACAAAACGCAGTAAGCGTGCTAGAATACATGTCTTGACGCGGAGTGGAGCAGCCTGGTAGCTCGTTGGGCTCATAACCCAAAGGTCGCAAGTTCAAATCTTGCCTCCGCAACCAAAACCTCAATCAACCCTGTGGGCTTAATGGCTTGCAGGGTTTTTTGTTTTGGGCAAGGCGGGCTGCGCTCAGAGGCGGGTGCCGCTGCCCAATTTGCTCGGGCTGCGGCAGCTGCGCTCACAACGTGAGGTTGCGCTTGCCGACCAAAGCGATGCGCAGGCGGGTCGAAACCCAGTCGATCAGCGCCACGGTGAGCAAGATCATCAGGACGATGAAAGCCACCTGATCCCACTCAAAGGTGCGGATGCGCTCGGCCAAAAACAGGCCGATGCCGCCAGCGCCGACGATGCCGATGATGGTGGCCGAGCGGGTGTTGGATTCGAAGAAATACAAAACTTGGCTGATCAACACCGGCAGCACCTGGGGCACGATGCCAAAGCGCAACGCGTGCAGCCGCGAACCGCCGCTGGACAGCACGCCTTCGCTGGCCTTGCGCTCGACGGCTTCGATCGCCTCCGAGTAGAGCTTGGTGAACGAACCGATGTCGCTGGTCATGATGGCCAGCACGCCGGCAAAGGGGCCCAGTCCGACGACGTTGATCCAGATCAACGCCCAGATCAGCGTGTCCACGCCGCGGATCGTGTCGGCCGAGCGGCGCGTGAGCCAGCGCACGAAGGCGTTGACGGTGGTGTTGCGCGCGGCCAGGAATCCGAGCGGGAAAGAGATCAGCGCCGCCAGCAAAGTGCCCAAGAAGGCGATGGCCACGGTTTCGGCCAGCGCCTCGAGCAGGCTGTTGAGTTGCGTGCCGGGCGAGGGGGGCACCATCAGACTCAAAAAGGTGCCGAGCTGCACCAAGCCGGCGCCCAGTTGGGAGAGCGAGACGTCGAGGCGCAGCAGCGCAAACAAAGCCAGTCCGGCCATGGCGCTGAGCACCAGCGCCGTGATCCATTTCTCACGCCCCGAGCCCGCGATCAGCGCCGCGTGGCGCTGCCGCATCAATGGGCTAAGGTGCAAATTTTGCGACAGCTTCATTTCCCGTGCTCCAGCGAAATCAGGCGGTGGCGGATGCGCTCCGATACCAGGTCGATCGACACCACCGTGAGGACGATCAGCAGCAGGATGGCCGAGACGTCGGGGTAGTGAAAACCGCGAATGGCCTCGAGCAGGTCTTGCCCGATCCCGCCCGCGCCCACAAAGCCCATGACCGAGGCGCCGCGCACGTTGATCTCGAAGCGCAGCAGGGCGTAGCTGGCAAAGTTGGATAGCACCTGCGGCACGACGGCGTAACGGATGGCCTGCCAGCGCGTCGCGCCGGTGGCGATCGCGCCTTCCACCGGTTGCATGTCGATGTTTTCCACCACCTCGGCAAACAGCTTGCCGAGCGCGCCGGTGGTCGAGATCATGATCGCCAGCACGCCGGGCAGTGGGCCGAGCCCAAAGGCCACGACGAAAATGAGCGCAAACACCAGGTCGGGCACCGTGCGGCAGAACTCAAGCAGGCGCCGCGTGAAAAAGCGCTGCGAGGGGTTGATCGCCAAGTTGGCGGTGGCGGCAAAGCACAAGAAGAAGGCTGCGATGGCGCCAAACAGGGTGCCGAGGTAGGCGATCAACAGCGTGTCCCAGAGCAAGTCCAGCCAGCGTGGCCAGCCCCAGAACCATTCGGCCACATCGGTGAACACCAGTTCACCGTTGGCCAAATGAAAGATACGGTAAAAATAGCTGGTCAGATGACCGAGATTGGCCCAGAGCTTGGCCAAATCGACTTCAGCCACGTAACCGGCGGTCAGCACCAGCAGCAGCAAGATCAGCAGGCCCCAAGCGGTCGAGCGGGCTTTGGCCGCCTGCTGGGCGCGGTAGCTTGCGGAGAGGGCGGCGACTTGCGCCGCCGGCAGGCGTGCGAGTGAGCTCATCGTGAGAGTGCGCTTTCCGGTGGGCTCAGGGCTGGGTTATGAAAGGGCGGTCGGCGGCCTGCCGCTGCACCCACGGAACCCGTGGGCGCAGGCGACAGGCGTGCAGCGCGCGATCAGGAGGCGCGTTGGGCGCGCTCGCGGCGCAGACGATCGACAAAGGTTTGCAGATCGATGATGACCTGATAGTCGGCGTGCGTGGCCGGTGCAAAGCCGGGCGATTGCCCGTCGGAGAGGCGGTCGAAGGCGGCGCGGTTGCGCGTCGGCGCCTCGAAAAATGCCTGGCGAATCAGCGCTCGGGCCTCGGGCGGGAGCGAAGTCAGGAAGGCGATCGGCGAGCCTGGGATGCGCTCCGAGCGGAACACGATTTTGAAGTCGGCCGGGTTGACCATGCCGCGACGGCCCATGCGCATCAGGTTGGAGTCGGTCTCGGAGTTCCACCAGTTGAAGGCGATGTCGCAGGTGCCGCGTTGCAGTGCGATGATCGAGTTCTCGTGGCTGCCGGTGGTTTGCACGTTGGCAAAGAAGCGGTCGGGGGCGATGTTGGCGCGGTGCATGGCAAAGTGCGGCACGTTGAAGCCCGAGGTCGAATTGACATCGACCAGGCACAGGTTGCGGCCCTGAAAGTCTTCGATCCGAGCACCGCGGTCGTTGGCGCGGGCGTAAGCCACCGAGTAGTAACCGGTCGAGCCATCGGCTTGGCGCAAGGTGGCAAAAGCCTCGACGCCGCCGTTGGTGACGGCATGGGCACGCACGTAAGACGAGGGGCCAAAGTCGCCGATGTGGATGTGGCCCGAGCGCATGCCCTCGATCACGGCGGCGTAGTCGGAGGCGATGCGCAGCGTCACGCGCACGCCCAGCTGGCTCGACAAATAAGCCACCCAAGGCCCGAAGCGTTCGGTGACGCCGGCGGCGTTTTCGGCCGGCACCACGGCATAGACGAGCTCGGGGAAGCGGGCGCGCCAGTCTTGCGCTTGGGCAAAGGCGCCGGGTGTGAGGGCCAGCGCAGCGGCACCGAGGCCGAAAGCGCGGCGCGAAATGGGAAGGCGGGTGATGGACACGATGAGTTTCCTTGTGGACGGGGGGTGGCAGGGGAGGGCGGGGAGAGCAGGGGAATACGGGGAACGGCGGATCAGGCCGGTACGGCCACCAGCTCGGGGCGGGTGCGCGCTGGCGCTGCAACGGGCCTTGTCATCGCTTCTTGGGCTTCGAGCCCGTAGAGCTCATGCGCGAGCGCATCGGTCAGGCTCGAAGGGCTGCCGTCGAACACCAGCTTGCCTTGCGCCATGCCGATCAGGCGGTCGCAGTAGGACTTGGCGATGTCGAGGTCGTGCAGGTTGCAGACGACGGTGATGCCGAACACCCGGTTCAGGCGCTGCAGGGCGTCCATCACGACCTTGGTGTTGCGCGGGTCGAGCGAGGCGATGGGCTCGTCGGCGAGCACGATCTGCGGCTCTTGCACCAAGGCGCGGGCGATGGCCACGCGCTGCTGCTGGCCGCCGGAGAGCGTTTCGGCGCGCTGCCCGGCATACTGCGTCATGTCGAGTTGCTCCAGCGCCGACACCGCGATGGCCCGGTCATCGGCCGACCACAGCTTGAGCAGCGAGCGCACGCGCGAGGTATGGTTGAGGCGGCCCATCAGCACATTGGTCATCACGTCGAGCCGACCGACGATGTTGAACTGCTGGAACACCATCGCGCACGACGCGCGCCAGTCGCGCAGCGCCTGCCCTTTGAGGCGGGTCACGTCGCGGCCTTCCCACAAAATCTCGCCACAGCTCACGTCTTGCAAGCGGTTGATCATGCGCAGCAGCGTGGACTTGCCGGCCCCGGAGCGCCCGATGACGCCGACGAAGCTGCCCCTTTCGATCTGCAGCGAGACATCGTGCACGGCGCGCTTGGCACCAAAATCCCTACGAACATTGACCATTTTCAACATGAACGGCTCCTGATGGAATGGGAACGATGCTACATTTGCAAGTTGACAGTTTGATGAAAATCTGGTACAGGGCTGCTTGAATCTGGGGGGCGAAATCAAAGCCCGTCACAAGGGCCGACCCGGTTCGCATGGCGCGCCAGAAAGCGGCGCAGGTCGCAAAAATCGGCCATGCGCTCGGCCAGCACCTCATGCGGCCAGTCCCACCAAGCGGTGGCTTCGATGGCTTGGGCGATCGGTTTGGAAAACCGCCAGCGCAGCAGCTTGGCGGGCGCACCCGCCACGATCGCGTAGGCCGGTACGTCGCGCGTGACCACCGAGTTGCTGCCCACCACCGCACCGTTGCCGATCTGCACCCCGGGCATGATGACGGCGCCGTGCCCGATCCAGGTGTCGTGCCCGATGTGCACGCGCTGGCGGCTGCGCCAGGCAAAAAAATCGGCATCGTTCTGCGCCGCCAAGCCATACATGGCGCGCCGGTAGGTGAAGTTGTGCAGCGTCGGCCGCTCCACGGGGTGAAACCCGGGGTTGATGCGCACCATGGCCGCGATGTTGGCAAACTTGCCGATGTCGGTCGAAATCAGCTCGGTGTGGTGCCCGAGGTAGCTGTAGTCGTCCAGCACGCTGTCGCTCAAGTGCACGTGCTCGCCGAGCTCGGTGTAGCGGCCGAAGCGGCCGTTGCTCACCACGGCGCTGGCGGCCAGGGTGGGTGCCTCGGTTCTTTGGGCTGGAGCGGGCAGGTTGTGGGCCGCGACGTGGTACCAGCGGCCGTCGGGTGTGGGTGGGGTTGCCATTCAGTGCACCCGCTGCCCTTGGCGCCAGACGCCGCGCACCACGGCGTGCCAGTTGCCGTCGGCCACCTCCACCAGCCGCACCTGCACCAGATCGGCGCGCAGCCCCAGGGCGATCGCGCCCCGATCGTGCAGGCCCACGGCCCGCGCCGGGTTGGCGCTGACGGTGGCCACTGCCTGCGGCAGGCTCAGCACGCCATCGTGCACCAGGCGCAGCGTGGCGGTGAGCAGGCTGCCGGGCACGTAGTCGCTCGACAAGATGTCCATCAGCCCCAAGCCGGCCAGATGCGCGGCGGCCACGTTGCCCGAGTGCGAACCGCCGCGCACCACATTGGGCCCGCCCATCACGGTGTACATGCCGCGCTGGTGTGCCGCCCGTGCCGCCTGCTCGGTGGTCGGGAATTCGCTGATCTGGGCCCCGTCGGCGTGGGCTTCAGCCACATGGGCCGCCGTGGTGTCGTCGTGGCTGGCTAGGGTGATGCCGTGGCTTTGGCAATAGTCCACGAAGTAGCGCCGGTTGGGGCGGGCGTGGCGCACCTGCAAATCGGTGGCGTGGGCCACTTGGCGCTCGAACTTTTCTTCGTCCCAGCCCTTTTTGCCGGTGTAGTAAATGCGCGCGTGATCGATGTTCTCCCACTGGCGCTGGCCCGGGGTGTGGTCCATGAGCGAGATCAGCCCCAGCCGGGGGTGCTCGTGGAAAGGGGCGAACAGGTCGATGGTGTTGGCCGCTGGCAGCTCGCAGCGCACGTGCAGATGGTGCTCGGCACGCAGCAAATCCTTGGCCGTGCACAGGTTCAGCGTCGCCAGCACGGTGTCCCAGGCGCTGCTGCGCAGGCTGTCGTGATCGGTCGCGCCCACGCCCAGCGCGTCAAACACGGTGGTGATGCCGGCGGCGGCAATTTCGGCGTCGTGCGCCAGCAGCGCGGGCAACTCGGCCCACTGCACCTTGGGCCGGGGCATCAGGTGGCGCTCTAGGTTGTCGGTATGGATCTCCACCAAGCCGGGCAGCAGGTAGTCGCCTTCGAGGTCGATGCCGGTGCAGCCCCAAGCGCTGCCGCTGTCGATCGCTTCGATGCGGCCGTTCACGGCCTGTAGGCTGCCTAGGCGCACTTGATCGGGCAGCACCAGGCGGGCGTTGTGTATTACGAGGGGGTTCATGCGGCGCTCCGAAAGCAAGACATATCGATGCGGCGCGTGGCCAGTGCGGCGCCGACTTCGGGGTCGTGAAAAATGCCCAGCACCGCCGCGCCACGGCCGACGGCCTCTTGGATCAGCTCCACCACGGTGCGGGTGTTGGCGGGGTCGAGCGAGGCGGTGGGTTCATCGAGCAGCACCAGCGGCCGCGGCTTGATGAGGTTGCGCGCGATGTTGATGCGCTGCTGCTCGCCGCCCGAGAAGGTCGCCGGGGGCAGCGACCACAGGCGCTCGGGGATGCGCAGGCGCTGCAACCAGCGCGCCGCTTCGGCACGCGCCGCCGCGGCCACGTCGGCGTCGGTGGCGTGGTCTTGGCGCAGCGCTTCGGCCACCACGTCGATGGCCGGTACGCGCGGGATCAGGCGCAGGAACTGGCTGACGTACGAGACGGTGTCGCGGCGCAGTTGCAGCAGCTCGCGCGCGCTGGCTTGGGTCACTTCCAGGGTGGAGTCGGCGCCGGTGCGCACGTCGATCTGCCCGGCGCTGGCGCGGTAGTTGGCATAGACCAGCTTGAGCAGGGTGCTCTTGCCCATGCCCGAGGGCCCGTCGAGCACCAGGCATTCGCCGGCGTGGGCTTGCAGATCGACGCCTTCGAGCACCGGCAGCACGGCCCCGTGTTGGTGGTGCAGGGTGAAGCGCTTGGCCACACCCCTCATGCAAAGGATGGCGTTTTTCATGGTGGAAGGACGGAGCTGACCAGGAGTTGGGTGTAGGGGTGCTGCGGATCGTCGAGCAGTTGGTCGGTCAGACCGCTCTCGACGATGCGCCCGCGCTGCATCACGACCATGCGCTGCGCCAGCAGCCTGGCCACGGCGAGGTCGTGGGTGACGATCACCACCGCCAGTTGCAGCTCCTGCGTGAGCCGGCGCAGCAAGTCCAGCAACCGTGCCTGCACCGACACGTCGAGGCCGGAGGTGGGTTCGTCCATGAACAGCAGGCGCGGGCTGGTGACCAGGTTGCGCGCGATCTGCAAACGCTGGCGCATGCCGCCCGAAAATACGCGCGGCGTGTCGTCGATGCGCCAAGGGTCGATCTCGACCCGCTGCAACCACTCCAGCGCGGTGGCGCGCAACTGCCCGTAGTGGCGCCAGCCCAGCCCCATCAGGCGCTCGCCCACATTGGCGCCGGCCGAGACGTCCATGCGCAGACCGTCGGCCGGGTTCTGGTGCACAAAGCCCCAGTCGGTGCGCGCCAACAGGCGCTGGCGTGCCGCGCTCAGGGCGTGCACGTCTTCGAGCGTGCCATCGCGCAAGCGGTATTCGACGCCACCGCTGTCGGGGCGCGACAGCGCTGCGACGGCGTTGAGCAGGGTGCTCTTGCCCGAGCCCGATTCGCCGACCACGGCCAGCACTTCGCCGGGCCACAGATCGAAGGAGGCATCGTGCAGCGCCGTCAGGGCACCGTAGCGCTTGCCCAGTTGGCGCACGCGCAGCAGCGGTTGCGGGGTGCAGGAGGGGGTGGCGGGCATGGGCAGGGTCTGGTTCATGCGGCCACCGTGCTTGCGGCGGCGCGCCGTTGCTGGCAGTGGTCGGAATCCGAGCAGGTGTGCTGGCGCGTGCCTTGGTCGTCGATGATCACTTCGTCCAGGAAGGCATCGGTGGCGCCGCACAGGGCGCAGGCGGCTTCCCAGCGCTGCACCTCGAAGGGGTGGTCGTCGAACGACAGGCTCTCGACCTTGGTGTAGGGCGGCACCGCGTAGATGCGTTTTTCGCGCCCGGCGCCAAAGAGCTGCAGCGCCGGGTTGCGGTGCAGCTTGGGGTTGTCGAACTTGGGGATGGGCGAGGGCGACATGAGGTAGCGCCCGTTGACCAGCACCGGGTAGTCGTAGGTGGTGGCGATGTGGCCGTGGCGCGCGATGTCTTCGTACAGCTTGACGTGCATCAGGCCGTACTCGGCCAGCGCGTGCAGGGTGCGGGTCTCGGTTTCGCGCGGCTCCAGCCGTTGCAGCGGCTCTGGAACCGGCACCTGATAGACGATGATCTGGCCCTCGCGCAGCGGCGTTTCGGGGATGCGGTGGCGGGTCTGGATCAGGGTGGCGGCGCGGGTTTGGGTGGTGATCGGCACGCCGGCGGTGCGCTGGAAGAAGCGCCGGATGTTGACCGCGTTGACGGTGTCGTCCGAACCCTGATCGATCACCTTCAGGACGTCGTTTGGCCCGATGACGGCGGCCGTGACTTGGATGCCGCCGGTGCCCCAGCCGTAGGGCAGCGGCATTTCGCGCGAACCAAAGGGGACTTGATAGCCGGGTATGGCCACGGCCTTGAGCAGGGCGCGCCGGATCATGCGCTTGCTGCGCTCGTCGAGGTAGGCGAAGTTGATGGCCGGCGCCGAGGTGCAAGCGGCCGCAGTGGCCGCTTGCAGGGGTGCGCTGAGGGTGGGTGCGTTCACGGTTGGGTCCAAGGGGGGGATGCGGGTGCTGGGTCTGGGGTGGCGCTGCTGTCAGCGTTGGCGCTGCTGATCAGGGCCTGGGCGCGCATGCGCCGCACCAGTTCCAGTTCGGACTGGAAATCGACGTAGTGCGGCAACTTGAGGTGCTGCACGAAACCCGAGGCCTCGAGGCTGTCGCTGTGCGAGAGCACGAACTCCTGCATCTGCGCCGGCGCTTGCACCGCCTCGCCCAGTTCGGTGGCCCGCAGGCTGCGATCGACCAAGCTCATGGCCATGGCCTTGCGCTCGCTGTGGCCAAAAGCAAGCCCGTAGCCGCGCGTGAACTGTGGCGGCTCGCTCTGGCTGCCGACAAACTGGTTCACCATCTCGCATTCGGTGAGCTCGATGTCGCCGATCGACAGGCCAAAGCCCAGCTCTTCGGGCTCGAGTTCCACGGCCACCGTGCCGAGCCGGATTTCACCCACGAAAGGGTGCGTGTGCGAGTAACCGCGCTGGGTCGAGTAGGCCATGGCGAGCAGGAAGCCCTCGTCGCCACGGGCCAGGTTTTGCAGGCGCGTGGCCCGGTCGGCCGGAAAGCGCAGCGGCTCACGGGTCAGGTCGGTCGGTTCCGGGTCGCCGGCTGGCGGCGGGCATTGCTCGATCAGGCCCTCTTGGTTGAGCAGATCCACCACCCGCGGTGCCGGCGGCTCGGGCGGCCGGGCCAGGCCGGGTTCGGTCGGTGGCTGCGTCGGCGCGGCGGCCAGCAGCGCGAAATCCAGCAGGCGCTGGGTGTAGTCGTAGGTCGGGCCGAGGATTTGCCCGCCGGGCAGGTCTTTGAAGGTGGCCGAGATGCGGCGCGACAGCGCCATGGCTTCGGTGCGCAGCGCCAGCGTGCGGCCCAGGCGCGGCAAGGTGGCGCGGTAGGCGCGCAGCAGAAAAATCGCCTCCACCAAGTCGCCGCAGGCCTGCTTGATGGCCAGCGCCGCCAGTTCCGGGTCGTAGAGCGAGCCTTCGCTCATCACCCGATCCACCGCCAGCTTCATCTGCTGGCGAATCTGCGCCACGCTCAACTCGGGCACGGCCTCGTCGCCGCGGCGTTGCTCGGCCAGCAGGCGGTAGCTTTGCAGGATGGCGGCTTCTCCGCCTTTGACGGCCACGTACATGTTCAGGGCTCCAGCGGGGTCGGCAGGGGGTGGTGCAGGCGGGTCGAGCGCGGCAGCCCGCTGATGCAGCGGCCGGCGATCAGAAAGGCATCGACGCCGCGCGGAAAGGCGGCGTGGTTGGTGGCCCACTGGGCGGCAAAGTCGGCCGGCAGCCCGCGCGCGTGCAGGTGCACGCCGTCCTCGATGCCGGGGCCGCTCAGCTGCAGGGGGGCGGTCTGGATGTCGTGCAGGCTGGGCAGCTCGATCACGCAGGTGGCCGCTTGATCGGGGTATTCGTCGCTGCCCCAGTCGAGTTGCGCCAGCGCCGGCCAGGGGTCGGCGGCACCGAACCAGAGAAACCGGGCCGCGCCCGGTGCGCTGACGCAGCGGCAACCGGTGTGAAAGCGCAACCAGGCTTGCGCCTGCGAGTCGGCCAGCGAAGGCGAGAGCCAAAGGGTGCAATCGCTGTCGAGCAGGGCCAGCAGCAGCAACGCGGCCGCGCTGTGGCCGCGGTCGGGCAGTTGTGCGGCCGGGTGCGGCAGTTCGAATACGCGCCCGGGCAACGACAGCGCTTGCAGCGCGCCGCGAAAGACGGTCTGGCTGCCCAGGGCCAGATCCTGAAAACCGGGCGGCATTTGTTCTAGTTCCAGCGGGTTCATGCTTCGCCTTCGGTGTCGTCGCTGGCGCCGTTTTCGCGGGCGAGCGTGAAAAAATCGACTTTGGTGGCTTGCGCGCGCGCCTGTCGCTGCGCCTGCAACTGCGCCAGATGCAGGCGCAGCGGGGCCAGCAGCGTGGGCTCGAGCACGGCGTGCAGCGGCGCTTGCTGCAGCAGGGCATCGGCCCAAGCCGCCAGTTCGGCATGGCGGTGGCTGCGCCCGAGCACGTACGCCACGCCCACCGTGGCGCTAGGCTGGCCCTGTTGCACGCCTTGTTGTGCACCTTCCTGATCACCGGGTTCTGCTGCGGTGCGCAGGGCGCAGCGCGTCACGGTGAGCTCGCCCAAGTTGAAGCGTTGCCCGGTGCCACCGGCGCGCCCCTGCACCATGTACAACCCGGTTTCGGGCCGGCGCAGCCATTCGGCGCGGCGCGGCGCCAGTTGTGCGTGCAGGCCTTGCTCGAGCAGGGCCAGCGGGGCGCGTGCCAGCAGGGCCATCCAGGCGGCGCGAGCGCGTTGCGGCGGCTCGGTGTCGAATGATTGAAACATTGGGAGGCTACAATGCAATTTGTTTAGACAACTTTGTCGTGGACCCGATCGTAAAGTGCCTTTGTGAAGGATTTATGAAGAAAACCCTTGCTGCCGACACGCCGGCTGGCGTTCTGCCAGACCCCCGGCACAGCTTTTGGTCGCGCATCGCGCACGAAATCGGTGAGGCCATCCGCCAAGGCACCTACGCGCCGGGCGAGCGCCTGCCCACCGAGCACGCGCTGGCGCAGCAGTACGGTGTCAACCGCCACACCGTGCGCCGTTCCTTGGCTACGCTGGGGCAGCTGGGCTTGGTGCGCACGTCTCAGGGCAGCGGCACCTACGTGGAAGAATTTGCCGTCGAAGTGATGCTGGGCAAACGCACCCGGCACCGGCAAAGCCTGGCGCAGGCGGGCCTCAAAGGGGGGCTGCGCCTGTTGCAGACGCATGTCGATGAGGCCGAGCCGGGGGTGGCACAGGCGCTGGGGCTGCCCGCTGGCGCACCGGTGCTGCACCTGGTGGTGCTGGGCGACGGTGCCGGCCAGGTGCTGCACGCCAGCGACCGCTATTTCCCGCTGCCGCGCCTAGCCGGGCTGGATGCCCATTTGCACCAGACCGGCTCCATCACCGAGGCGCTGCACCGCCTGGGCGTGAGCGATTACACGCGGCGCGAAAGCCGCATCACCGCGCGCCTGCCCAGCGCCGAAGTCGCGGCGCTGTTGCAGCAGCCGCTCACGCGCCCCACCTTGCGCGTCACCAGCGTCAACGTCGATTCCAGCGGCTGCCCGGTCGAGTACGCCTGCACCTGGTTTGCCGGCGATCGGGTCGCCATCAGCGTCGATCATGCCCACGAATGACCATGAATTCTGACCTTGCACCCCTGCACCGGGTGGCGGTTTACTGGGCGCCCGCGCCCGACTCGCCTTGGTGGCAGGCCGGCAGCCAGTGGCTCGGGCGCTGTGCGGCCACGGCTTTGCCCTTGCCGCAACCCGTGGTCGAGGGCGTCGAGGCGCTGGAGTTTGCCCGCCTGACGGCGGCGCCGCGCCGCTATGGCTGGCATGCCACGCTCAAGGCCCCGTTTGGGCTCGCCAGTGGCCACGATCTGGCGGCTTTGCTGGTGGCGCTGCAGCGCATGGCGGGCCGGCATCGGGCCTTTGATCTGGGGCCGCTGCAGGTCTGCGAGCTCGACGGTTTTCTGGCTTTGCGCCCGCTGCACACGCCGCCCGAGCTGCTGCAGCTGGAGGCCGACTGCGTGCAGTCGCTGCAGCCCCTGGCCGCCGGTCTGAGCGCGGCCGAACTGGCGCGCCGCCGCCGCGCCGGGCTCAATGCCGAGCAGGAGGCGCTGTTGCAAGCCTGGGGCTATCCGTGGGTGTTGCAACAATTTCGTTTTCACCTCTCGCTCAGCGGGCCGCTCGAGCGGTTGCTGCCGCAGCAGCGGCAGGCCCTGCGCGCCGCCGCCATGCGGCAGTTCCACGCCCTGGTGCCGTGCCGCATCGACCGCCTGTCGGTGTTCGTGGAGCCGGCGCCGGGTGCCGATTTCAAGCTGCTGCACCAGCTGCAGCTGCAGCCATGAGTGCGACCGGCCGCTCTGGTGCGAGCGACGCACGGCGCGCGGCGCACGGCGATGCGCCCCCGGCGGGCCGTCTGGTCTATGTGGTCGGCCCTTCGGGGGCGGGCAAGGATTCGGTGTTGGGCGCGCTGCGCGCCAGTTGGCCCGACTGCCTCGTGGCGCATTGGGCGCGGCGCACCATCACCCGGCCAGAATCGGCCGGCGGCGAGCGGCACGAGGCGGTGGATGCAGCCGCGTTCGAGCGCTTGCTGGCCCAAGGGGCCTTTGCGCAGCACTGGTTTGCCCATGGTTTGAGCTACGGCGTGCGCCAAAGCGAGCTCCAGCCCCTGGCCTGCGGGCAGTGGGTGTTTGTGAACGGTTCGCGCGGCTATCTGCCGCAACTCCTGCGCCGCTGGAGCGCCGCCACGGTGGTGCACATCGGTGCCGCGCCCGAGGTGCTGCAGCAGCGGCTGCAGGCGCGCGGGCGCGAAACGGCGGCGGCGCAAGCCGCGCGCTTGCAGCGCGATCCCCAGTTGCCACTGCCTGCGGGCAGCATCTGCATCCAGAACGACGGTGCGCTGCAGACTGCGGTCGATGAGTTGCGCGCACGCTTGCTGGGCAGCCACCCGACGCCAGTGCGTTGAGCTTGGGTGCCCAGTCTGGGGGCGGTAGCCCTCCACACTGCAGGGACGCGGGCCAGTTTGCAGCGCGCATTCCGGCCGCTGTGGCATGGGGCCGGACTGGAACCCGCAGCACCATCCCTTTCGGGCGTGTGGGCACAGCGTACGAGCACATCGACAATTCGACTACAATCGAATCATGGAAGACTCGCACGCAGCCTCCTGCTTTGCCGCGCTGGCGCACCCGGCGCGCTTGCGCGTTTTCCGCGCCCTGGTGGTGGCGGGTGCCGAGGGTCTGACGCCCGGTGTGCTGGCCCAGTCGCTGGCGCTGCCGGCGGCCACGCTCTCCTTTCATTTGAAGGAACTGATGCACACCGGCTTGGTGCACGCGCAGCGCAGCGGGCGCCACATCCATTACCGGGCCGCGCTCGAGCGCATGAACGCGCTGCTGAGCTACTTGAGCGAAAACTGTTGTCAGGGGCAGGGCTGTCTGGCCCCGTCCATTCTTTTGTGCCAGCTACCAGAACCGCAACATGACTAAACCCGACCCCAATCAGCCCCCCGTGCGGGTGCTTTTTTTGTGCACCCACAATTCCGCACGCAGCATCCTGGCCGAAGCCTGCCTGAACCACTGGGGACGCGGGCGCTGGCAGGCCTTTTCGGCTGGCAGCAGCCCGCGGCCGGGGCAACAGCCCCACGCGCTGGCGCTGGCGGCCTTGCAGGAGGCCGGCATCGGCACGGCGGGCTTGCGCAGCAAAAGCTGGGACGAGTTTGCCGGCCCCGAGGCGCAGCCGATGGATCTGATCATCACCGTGTGCGACAACGCCGCCGGCGAGGTCTGCCCGATCTGGCCTGGGCATCCGGCCACGGCGCATTGGGCGTATGCCGATCCGTCCGAGGGCGAGGGCAGCCCGGAGCAACGCCTGCAGCGTTTTCGCCGCACCTTGCAGGCCATCAGCGGCCGCATCCAGGCCCTGCTCGCTGCGCCACCGGCCGATCTCGAGGGCCAGCGGCTGGCGCAAACCGCGCGCCGCCTGGCGCAAGCATGAGCCGGCTGCCATGAGCGCGCATCCTGTGCCGCAGCGCTTGCTGGCGGAGTTCGTGGGCACGCTGCTGCTGGTGTGTGCGGTGGTGGGCTCGGGCATCATGGCGCAGCACTTGGCGGCAGGCAACGTGGCGCTGATGCTGCTGGCCAACACCGTGGCCACGGTGTGCATCCTGTACGTGCTGATTCAAACCCTGGGGCCGATCAGCGGCGCCCATTTCAACCCGGTGGTGACGGCGGTTTTTGGCGCCGCCAACGGCCTGTCCTGGAACCTGCGGCTGGCCTATGTGGTGGCGCAACTGAGCGGGGCCTTGGCCGGGGTGGTGCTGGCCAATCTGATGTTTGGGCACGCGCCGCTGGAGCTGGCGCAGAAGGTGCGCGGCGGGCCAGCGCTGTGGCTGGCCGAGGTGCTGGCCACGGCCGGGCTGGTGTTCGTGATCGGGCGCAGCTGCGCGCGCACGGCGCCGGCGCTGGTGGCGGTGTACATCGGCGCAGCGATGTGGTTCACGGCTTCGACTTCGCTGGCCAATCCGGCGGCGACTTTCGGACGCATGTTCAGCGACAGCTTCGCCGGGGTGGCGCCGGCCTCGTTCCCGGCGCTGGTGCTGGCGCAGGCGGCCGGCGGGCTGCTGGGGGCGTTGCTGCTCAGGGCGCTGCGCGCGCCGGCCCCTGCACCGGCCCCTGAACCAGTGCCGGCCGCACAGGGTGCGGTGCGCAGCAGCTCGTAGTGTGCCGTTGGTCCACGCGCCGCACCGCCTACAACCCGAGCCGATCAAGGGCCGCCGCCAGTTGCGCCACGCTGCGCTCGGGCTGCGCCAGTTTGTCGAGGCCAAAGAGGCCGATGCGAAAGGTGCGCCAGTCGGGGCCTTCGTCGCACATGAGGGGCACACCGGCGGCGCTCTGGATGCCGACGGCGCGGAACTCTTGCCCGTTGTGCAGCAGCGGGTCGCTGGTGTGGCTCACCACCACGCCGGGCGCCTGGTAGCCGGCTGTGGCGACGCTGCGCAGGCCGCGCGACTCGAACAGGGCGCGCACTTGCCGACCGAGCAGGTTTTGCTGCGCACGCGCGCGCTCGAAGCCAAAAGCCTGGGTTTCGAACATGACCTCGCGCAGCCGCACCAGCGCGTCGGTGGGCATGGTGCTGTGGTAGGTGTGGCCGCCGGCTTCGTAAGCCTGCATGACTTGCAGCCATTTTTTCAGGTCGCAGGCAAAGCTGCTGCTGCGCGTGCCCTCGATGGCGGCGCTGGCGCGTTCGCCCAGCACCACCATGGCGCAGGCGGGCGAGCCGCTCCAGCCTTTTTGCGGCGCGCTGATGAGCACATCGACGGCGCAGGCCTGCATGTCCACCCACAGCGCCCCCGAGGCGATGCAGTCGAGCACGAACAGGCCATCGACGGCGCGCACCGCTTCGCCGACGGCGCGCAGGTAGTCGTCGGGCAACAGCAGGCCGGCGGCGGTTTCGACGTGCGGGGCAAACACCACGGCCGGGCGCTCGCGCGCAATGGTGGCCAGCACCTCGTCGAGCGGGCACGGCTGCCAAGGTGCCTGCGGTTCATCGGCGCAGGGGCGGGCTTTGAGCACCAGTTCCTGCGCCGGGATGGCGCCCATCTCGAAAATCTGCGACCAGCGGTAGCTGAACCAGCCGTTGCGCAGCACCAGCACCTTGCGCCCACCGGCAAACTGGCGCGCCACCGCTTCCATGCCAAAGGTGCCGCTGCCCGGCACCAGCGCGGTGGCGTGGCCGTTATAGACCTGTTTGAGCAGGGCCGAGATATCGACCATCACGCGCTGGAAGCGCTGAGACATGTGATTCAGGGCGCGGTCGGTATAGACGACCGAGAACTCGAGCAGGCCGTCGGGGTCGATTTGGGGCAGCAAAGCGGGCATTGGGGCTCCTGTCCTGAAAAAGGGGGGGCGTTTGGAGCTTAGCACGCGGCGTCGAGTTGCTGAGCAGATGCCTGTGCGGCTGCGGTGGCATGCTCGGGCGCCGGCACGCCGAAGCGCTGCTGCAACGGCGGCAGGTTGAACTGCTCCAGCACCTGCTGCAGCCGCTGGCGCGCCTGGGCGCGTGGCGGGCCGACTTTGCGCGCCAAAATCAGTTCGTTTTTCAGTGAATGCTCCCAGCCCACCAGTTCGGTCACCGTGACCTGGTAGCCATGGGCCTCGAGCTGCAGGCAGCGCAGCACGTTGGTCAGGTGGCTGCCAAACTCGCGCGTGTGCAGCGCGTGACGCCAGAGTTCGCTCAACGGCGCGCGCGGCTGGGGCGCAGCCGCCGACAGGCCCTTGTACTGGCGCAAGGCGGCGGCCACTTCGGCCTGGCAGCACGGCACCAGCACCAGGTGTTGCGCCCGGTGCGCCAGCGCAAAGGCGATGGCGTCGTCGGTGGCGGTGTCGCAGGCGTGCAGGGCGGTGACCACATCGACCACCGGCGCCAGCTCGGCCTGCAGCGCCTGCTGCACCGTGGCGGCGACAAAGCCCATGCGCGCAAAGCCCAGCCGCTGCGCCAGCGCCTGCGCGCTGTGCACCAGTTCGGCGCGCGCCTCGACGCCGATCACCCGGCCCTGGCTGCGGGCCTTGAAAAAGCGGTCGTAGAGCAGAAAACCCAAATAAGACTTGCCGCAACCGTGATCGACCAGCGTCACGTCGCCGCGCCGCTGCAGCACGTCGAGCAGCAGCGGTTCGATGAAGTGCAGCAGATGCTGCACCTGCTTGAGCTTGCGCCGGCTGTCTTGGTTCAGGCGGCCGTCGCGCGTAACAATGTGCAGGTGCTGCAGCAGCTCGATCGACTGCCCGCTCAGCAGCGGGTCGGGGGGGTGGGACGGGCTCATAAGCCCAGCGATTGTGCCAGCGCGTCCATGCGCTGGGTTACCGCGGGGCTCATGTGGATGCTGCGGCCCCATTCGCGCGTGGTTTCGCCGGGCCATTTGTGGGTCGCATCCAGCCCCATCTTGCTGCCCAGGCCGCTGACGGGCGAGGCAAAGTCGAGGTAATCGATCGGGGTTTGTTCCACCAGCATGCAGTCGCGCGCCGGGTCCATGCGCGTGGTGAGGGCCCAGACCACCTCGCGCCAGTCGCGCACGTCGATGTCGTCATCGACGACGACGATAAACTTGGTGTACATGAACTGGCGCAAATGGCTCCAGATGCCCATCATCACCCGCCGCGCGTGGCCGGCATACGCCTTGCGGATGCTGACCAGCGCCAGGCGGTAGCTGCAGCCCTCGGGCGGGAGATAAAAATCCACCACCTCGGGCAGGGCGCGTTGTAGCAGCGGGATGAAGAGCTCGTTGAGCGCCTGCCCGAGCACGGCCGGCTCGTCGGGCGGCTTGCCGGTGTAGGTCGAGTGGTAGATCGGCGCCGTGCGCTGGGTCAGGCGCTGCACCGTGAACACCGGGAACTCGGCGCGTTCGTTGTAGTAGCCGGTGTGGTCGCCATAGGGGCCTTCGAGCGCGTGCTGCCAGCCGCTGGGGTGCTGCGCGTCGGGCAGGATATGGCCTTCGAGCACGATTTCGGCTTGCGCCGGCACCTGCAGCGGCACGCCGATGGCGGGCGCGACTTCGGTGCGCGCACCGCGCAGCAGGCCGGCAAATTGGTATTCCGAGAGCGCGTCGGGCACCGGTGTCACGGCACCGAGCAGGGTCGCCGGGTCGGCGCCGATGGCCACGGCCAAGGGGAAGGGCTGGCCCGGATGCAAGCGGCAGTGGTCGCGAAAATCGAGCGCGCCGCCACGGTGTGCCAGCCAGCGCATGATGAGCTGGTTGCGCCCGAGCAGCTGCTGGCGGTAAATGCCCAGGTTCTGACGCGGCTTGTGCGGCCCGCGCGTGATCACCAGGCCCCAGGTCAGCAGCGGGGCCACGTCGTCGGGCCAGCAGTGCTGTATGGGCAACTGCTGCAGATCGACGTCGGGGCCCTCGAACTGCACCTGTTGGCACGGCGGGCGTTGCAGCACCTGGGGCCGCATGCGCCAGAGCGCGCGCGCCATGGCCGCCAGCTGGGGGGCGTCGCGCAGGCCGCGTGGGGCCTCGGGCTCTTTGAGCTGGGCCAAGAGCTGGCCAAACTGGCGCAGCCCCGCCACCGATTCCAGGCCGCAGGCGCGCGCCACCCGCGCCGGGGTGCCAAACAGGTTGGCCAGCACCGGCATCGGGTAGCCGCTCGGGTGTTCAAACAACAGCGCCGGGCCGCCGGCGCGCAACACCCGGTCGCACAGCGCCGTCATTTCGAGCTGGGGTGAGACCGGCGCGGCGATGCGGCGCAACTCGCCCGCCGCTTCGAGCTGGCCCATGAAGTCGCGCAGGTCGCGGTAGGGCATGGTGGTGTTTTTAAATTCCGGTGTGGCTAGGGGCCGCGCTGCCGAGCCCGGTCCAGCGCTGGGCGCGTGGGTGCGCCAGCCCGAGCAAGTCGAGCACGCGCATCAGGCTGGCGTCCACCAGATCCTCGATGCTGCGCGGGTGCTGATAAAAAGCCGGCATGGGCGGGCAGATGATGCCGCCCATCTCGGTGACTTGGAGCATGTGGCGCAGGTGGCCCAAGTGCAGCGGCGCTTCGCGCGGCAGCAGGATCAGGCGCCGGCGCTCTTTGAGCATGACGTCGGCGGCGCGCACGATCAGGTTGTCGGCCAAGCTGAGGGCGATCGCTGCCAGGCTGCGCATCGAGCACGGGGCCACCACCATGCCGTGGCAGCGAAAGGAGCCGCTGGCGGGCGCGGCCCCGATGTGGTGCACGTCGTGCAGTTGCGCCACCGCTGCGCGCACATCGTCTGGCCCGAGGTCCAGCTCGTGCTGCAGGGTCAGCCAGCCGGCATCGGAGACCAGCGCATGAACCTCGAGCGCGGGCAGTTCGCGCAGCAGTTGCAGCAGCCGCCAGCCATACACGGCGCCGCTGGCCCCGGTGATGGCCACCAGCAGGCGCTGCACGTCGGGCCGGGCCTCAGGCTGCATGGGGCTGCAGGTGCTCCAAGCCGCGCCGCACCCGGTAGAGCACGGCTTCGGCCTGCTCGGGGTCGAAGTCTTCGTGGCGGCGTTTGCGCACGCCGTAAATCTGCAGCTGATGGTGTTGCGTCGGCTCGATGCCGTGGCGGCGCAGGCAGTGCGCGGCGCAAGACAGTGGGCAGCCGTCGAGCACGACGATCGGGCGCCGCGCGTGGGCGAGCTTGAGCAGCGAGGGCACGTCGCCGCCGACGCCGGCAATGCACGACATCTCGGCCACGCCGCTGCGATCGAGCCGCAGCGCCACGTGGTTGGCCAGTTGCGCGGCGCTCGAACAGCCCGAGCAAGCGTAGATCAAGGGCTTGGGTTTGGAGTTGGGTGCCATTATTGGGCCTGTTCGTGGGGTGCGGGGCGGGATGGGGCGCGCGGTGGCGGTGGGGCTGTGGCACCACAGGCATCGAGGCGCTGGCGCAGCCGCTGCAGCAGCGCCGGGGGCGTCCAGTCCGCGTGCCCAAACAGCGGCCAGTCGAGCGCATCGAGCGCGTTCTTGACCACCAGCCCGAGTTCGGTGTCGCCCTGCAGCGACAGGCGGCGGCTGAAAAACAGCGTGTCCGGGTCGTCTAGGCGCTGGGCCAGCCGCAACAGGTCGCAGGCGTCGGCGCTCAGGGTCAGGTCGGGCTCGGGTTGTGGCGCACAGGGCAGAAACAGGCTGCGTTGCCAAGCGAAGTCAAAGCGCAGACCGGCGTCGCGCACTTGGATGCAAAAACGCTTGCCCTGCATGTGCGCGGCGACGTCGGGCGGCAACTGGCGCGCCAGCACCGCGTTCAAACCCAGCACCAGCAGCAGCGAGCCGGGGTAGCGCGGCAGCCGGGACAAGACGGCCGCCAGCGGGGCCGGAACGCGCGGGCGCGCAGCGGGTGCCAAGCTGGGGTTCATATGCAGTCGTTCATCCGTTGAGGTAGAGCAAAAGGGCCACGAAGTGGCAGGCGCTGCCAGCGGGCACCCACAGGTGCCGGATGCTGTGCAAGCGTTCGGCCCAGGCACATGGGCTCAGCTCCGGGCCCAGGGGGTGGTGGCGACACGCGCCAGGCCGGGCTGGCCATGCCAGTAGCCGTTGCAGTCGGCGCTGGGCAGCAGCTCGAGCAGGGCGTTGCGTGCCGCAGGCGCATCGAGCTGGCCGCAGCGCACGGCGTGGTACAGGTCGATCACCTCGGTCGTGTGCAGCGCCTGCGGGACGATGCGCGCCACCTCCACGCCCAGCGCCACCAGATCGGCCCAGCAGTCGATCAGGCTGTGCACTTGCGCCGACTGGGTTTGCAGGCCGTTGAGCACCAAAAACTCGCTCTGCTCGCGCGTGCGCAGCAGCAGGCCCTCGGGGTGTTCGAGGCAGCGAAACTGGCAATCGTCTTTGGGCAGGCGGTGGTGCCGGGCGGTGAAGCAGCGCGCCGAAAAGGCCAGCGGCAGGCGGCCGTGCACCAGCACCTCGGTCTGCAGCGCCGCCGGTCGGCGCGCTTGCAGCAGCGCCAAATCCTCGCGCCGCAGTTCGAGCGCCGCCACCCAGCGCTTGGCGCCTAGGGCGGCGATCCACTCCAGCGCCGGGCCGTTGTAGAGGTTGAGGTGCGGCCCAGCGACGAAAGGCAGCCCAGCAGCCGACAGCACGCCGACCGCGCCCATGTCGTTGGCCTCGACCTCGAACTCGCCATTGGCCACCACGCGCTGCATGGCGCTGACTTCGGAGCCCGATTCGAGCAGCACCTGGGTGGACAGCAGCACCGTCTTGCCGCTCGAGCGCAGCAGCCGCGCGAGCTCGATCCAGTCGCTCAAACGCAGCTCGTGGCGGCGCGAGCACACGGTCTCGCCCAGATAGACCAGATCGACGGGCGTGGCGGCGATGGCGGCGTAGAAATCAAACACCTGCGCGCGCGGCCAGTAGTAGGGCAGGGGTGCCAGCGCCAGCGCTGGGGCGGTGGCCGCAACGGTGTTCGGGGCCAAGGCGGTGGCGCTCATTTCCAGGCCCTCTGATAAGCACCCAAGGTGTGTTGCTGGCCTTCGGCCACGGCGTCGAGCGCGGCCAGCCACTCGCCCCGCGGGCGGTAATGCTGCGGCTGGGCCTTGCAGGCGTCGATGGCGGCGCGCCAGACTTGGGTCACCTGCGCCACGTAGGCCGGGCTGCGCTGGCGGCCCTCGATCTTGATGGCGCGCACCCCCATCTGCAGCAGTTGCGGCAGCAGGCTCAGGGTGTTGAGGCTGGTGGGCTCTTCGATGGCGTAGTCGTGGGCGCGCTCGGCGACGTCGAAGCGGCCCTTGCACAGGGTCGGGTAGCCGGCGTTTTCGTCTGGGGCATAGCGGTCGATCAGCACCCCGCCCAGGCGCGCTTCCAGGCCAGAGGGCGTTTCGTGCCAGCGCACCGCCTTGGCCGGCGAGCACACGCCGTGGGTGTTGGGCGACTCGCCGGTGACAAAGGACGACAGCGCGCAGCGGCCCTCGACCATCACGCACAGGCTGCCAAAACCGAAGACCTCGATCTCGACCGGGGTCTTTTGCACCACTTGGCGCACCTGTTCGAGCGCCAGCACGCGCGGCAGCACGGCGCGCACGATGCCAAACTGGCGCTGGTAAAAGTTGATGGCCTCGAAGTTGGTGGCCGAGCCCTGCACCGACAAGTGCAGGCGCAGCCCCGGGTGGCGCTGGCAGGCGTAGCGCAGCAGCCCCGGGTCGGCGAGGATGACGGCATCGACCCCCAGCGTGACGGCCTGATCCAGCGCCTGCTGCCAGCGCTCGGGCTGCGCCGCCTGCGCGTAGGTGTTGATGGCCAGGTACACTTGGCAGCCGCGCGCGTGCGCGTAGGCCAAGCCGCTGGTCAAGGCCGGCGGGTCGAAGTTCAGGCCGGCGAAGTTGCGCGCATTGGTGGCGTCGCGCAGCCCCAGATAGACCGCGTTGGCACCGTGGTCCACGGCTTGCTTGAGCGCGGCCAAGCTACCGGCAGGGCAGATCAAATCCATGCCAGCCACTATACCCCCAGCGCAGGCTGCACAGCGGGGGTAGTAGTGCCTCAGGACGATAGGCCTAGGGGATGATGCCGCTACCGTGGCCCCAAGCGCAGGGCATCGACGGCAGCGCGCACCACGGCCTGGACGTTGCCGTTGGCGCCAAAGCTGCGCCGCAGATAGGTGGCGTGGTTGCCGTCGCGGCCGGCTACGCGCTCGATCTCGTCCAAGCCGGCTTGCGACTCCAGCGCTTGGGCATGCGGGGCCAGCCGGCGCAGCGTGGCCAAGATGTCTTCCCGGATGCTGATGGGCTCGCGCGTCTTGGGGTGCACCAGCAAACCGTCGAGCCCAAAGCGGCAGGCCTGAAAACGGTTGTAGGTGTAAACCAAGTAATCGTCTTCGGCTGGCGGCTCCTCGAGCCGATGCAAGAGGTGGCGGCACAGGGTTTGCAAATAGGCCGCCAAGGCGGCGGCGCGCTCGACCGTCAGCGGCGTGTCGCAGACGCGCAACTCGATGGTGCCGTATTCGGGCTTGGGCCGGATGTCCCAGTAAAAATCTTTCATCGAGCGCACCACGCCGGTCGATTCCATTTTGCTGAAATAGCCTTCGCTGAACTCGTCCCAGCGCAGCACGAAAGGGGCGCGGCCGCTGAGCGGGAAGGCAAAGACCGAGTTCAGGCGCGCCGAATCGAACAAGGTGTCCACCCCTTGCGAGTAGGGCGATGAGGCCGACAAAGCGATGAAATGCGGCACAAAGCGGTTGAGCGAGTGCAGCAAAAACAAAGCCTCGTCGGCCGACTCGCAGCCGATGTGGACGTGCTGGCCAAAAATCGTGAACTGCTTGGCCAGGTAGCCGTACAGGTTGGAGAGCTGCGCGAAGCGCGGGCGCGCAAAGATGCGCTGCTCGAACCAGCGCTGAAACGGGTGGGTGCCGCCGCCTGCGATGTCGAGGTTGAGCCGGTCGCAGCCCTGCACCAGCGCATCGCGCATGGCGTGCAGCTGCGTCAGCAAGCCGGTGTGGTCGGTGTGGATGCCGGTGGCCACTTCGATCATGCTCTGCGTCATCTCGGGCGTGACCGTGCCCGGGAAGGGCTTGCGCGCGAGCAGTTCGAGCAGGTCGTCGGCGCTGCTCGAGAGGTCGTGGTCGTAGGTATTGACGAGCTGCAGCTCGAGCTCGACGCCCATGGTCAGGGCGTGACTGGCTTTGAAGGCTTCGAGTCCCATGGTCAGCCTCGGGGTGGGGTTGCAGGGTGATCGGTCGCTGCGGTCACGTGGGTCTCGCGGGCGGCTTTCAGGCAGAGCTGGGTCACCCAGGGCCCAAACAGGCCCAGGATCACCATCAGCGCCGCCATGGCGGCAAAGGCGCCTTGGGCGGGTTCGAAGCCGTACAGGCGCGTCTGTTCGAGCAGCAGCACGAAAAAGGCCGACAGCGGCACCAGCGCCAAGCCGCTGAGCAGCCCTTTGCGCAGGGTGATGCCGCTGATGCGGGCCACGGCCAGGCTGCTGGCGGTTTTGCTCAACAGGCGCAGGCCCAGCAGGACCAAGGCGATCCAGATCGATGACCAGACGTCGGCCCAGACGATCAGCGAGCCCACATAGACGAACAAAAACACGCCCAGCAACTCACCGATGGAGCCAAAGCCGCGCTGCGCGTTGGTGAGCTGAATGCGGCGCTCGCGCGCCACGATGCCAAACACCAGCGCCGCCAGCAGCGGCGACAGCATCAGCGCGTAGGCGGCTGTGGTCAGCAGCAACACGGCGAGCGCAAACACCACCGACAGGCTCTGGCTGTGAGCGGCCACGCGGCGCAGCAGCCAAGGAATGGCCACACCGATGGCGGCTCCAAGGGCGACCGATACCGCCAGCGCATAGACGCTGCCGATGGCGGCGGCCTGCCAGTCGCCCACGGCGCGCACGTGCCACAGGCCCACCACCAGCTTGACCAGCAACACCGCCACCAGGCAATTGATGGCGCACCAGTGCATGATGCGTTCGGTCACTTGGCCGGCGGCGCGGCTTTCGTGGGCCACGCGCAGCAACACCGCCGGCGAGGTCGAAACCGCCAGCGCCGCCAGAATCAGCCGCACCTCGAGGCTGAGCGCGAACCAGCCGGTGGCCCAGAACACCACGGCAAAAGTCAGGGCCGACTCGCCCAAACCCAGCAACAGCACCCAAGGGTTGTGGCGCAGCCAGCGCAGGTTGATGCGGTAGCCGAGCTCGAACAGGATCAGCGCCAAGACCAGGTTGGCCAGAAACGCCAGACCGGTGACGGCGGCGGTCAGGCCGTGCAGGTTCAGCCAGCCGCCCAGCAGGCCGACGGCAAAGTAGGTGCTCACGCGCGGCACGCGCCAGAGCGTGTGCAGGCGTTCGCCGGCCAGCCAGGCCAGCAGCAAGGCCAGCGGCCAACCCATGGCCTGTACGAAGAAGGGCAGTTCTTGTAGCTGGATCAAAGTCATGCTCCTTGCTGTCAGGCAATAGGTGGTGAGCGATCGCCGGGCGGTGCGGCGCCAGCGGGCTTAAGTCTGCTGGCGTCGCGCCGACACGGCATCGGCCAGCCGTTGCAGCAGGCCGACGGTGTCGTCCCAGCCGATGCAGGCGTCGGTGATGCTCTGACCGTAGGCGAGCTTGCCGACTTCGTCCTGGCCGGGCGTGAACTTCTGCGCCCCGGCGCACAGGTGGCTTTCGACCATCACGCCCATGAGGTTGCGCGATCCGGCAGCGATCTGCTGCCCGATGTCGGCGGCCACTTCGAGCTGGCGCTGGTGCTGTTTGCTGCTGTTGGCGTGGCTGCAGTCTATCATCAGACGCGGCGTGAGTTTGGCGGCGGCCAATTCGGCGCAGGCGGTGGCCACGCTGGCGGCGTCGTAGTTGGGCGCCTTGCCACCGCGCAAAATCAGGTGGCAGTCGGGGTTGCCCTTGGTCTGCACGATCGCCACCTGGCCGTTTTTGTGCACCGACAGGAAGTGGTGCCCGCGCGCCGCGGCCAGAATGGCGTCGCTGGCGATGCGGATGTTGCCGTCGGTGCCGTTCTTGAAGCCGATGGGCGCGCTCAGACCCGAGGCCAGCTCGCGGTGCACCTGGCTTTCGGTGGTGCGGGCACCGATCGCGCCCCAGCTGATGAGGTCGCCGATGTACTGCGGGCTGATGACGTCGAGGAACTCGCTGCCGGCGGGCAGGCCGAGGCGGTTGATGTCGATCAGCAGCTGGCGCGCGATGCGCAGGCCTTCGTCGATGCGAAAGCTGCCGTCCAGGTAGGGGTCGTTGATCAGGCCTTTCCAGCCGACGGTGGTGCGCGGTTTTTCGAAATACACGCGCATCACGATCTCGAGTTGCTCGCGGTGCCGCTCACGCAGCGGCTGCAGGCGCCGGGCGTAGTCGAGCGCGGCGGCGGGGTCGTGGATCGAGCACGGGCCGACCACCACCAGCAGCCGCTCGTCCTGCCCTTGCACGATGCGGTGGATGTTGCGCCGCGTCTGGCCGATGAGTTGCTCGACCGCGGTGCCACGGATGGGGAAGAAGCGGATCAGGTGTTCGGGCGGCGGCAGCACGGTGATGTCCTCGATGCGTTGGTCGTCGGTCAGGCTGGTGCGATCGATCGGGTGCGTGTGCCAGTAGTCGGCGGGGGCGGTGCTCATGGTCATACTCCTTGAACGGGTGGGGTGGATGCGAAAGGGAGGTGTTGCTTGGGGACGAGGGCAAAAAAAAACCGCCGGAGGGTTTCCGACGGTTTTTTGGGCGCCTGCGGCCGCTTTCATGGGGCCGCACTCATCGCTCTCTGCCGTCGGTGACGCGTGAGAACCAAAAGCGGGCAAAATAAAAGCATGCGGCTTGCATGGGCGACAATGTAGCACATTTGCAGTGCCCCGGCCGGCCGCCTTCGCATCCCCCCGCGCGCTCCCTGGCGCTGCCGGCGCCTGCCCAGACACGGGCTGGCAAAGCGGGTAGAGTGCCCACCCTGATGAGACCCAGCCCCCCAGCCACCGCCGCCGCGGTCACCGACAGCCCCGGCCCCAGCCCCAGCGCTGACGCAGCCCCCGCCGCGTCCGGCGTGACAACGCCTGCCCCCGCAGCCCACGCCAACTGGTCGGCCCTGCGGCGCCTGCTGCCCTACCTGTGGCAGTACCGCTGGCGGGTGGCGGCGGCGCTGGCCTTCATGGTGGCGGCCAAGCTGGCCACGGTCTCGGTGCCGCTGCTGCTCAAAGAGCTGGTGGATACCTTGGCCCCGCCCGGTGGGCCAAACCGGCTCGGGCTGCCCGAGGCCGGGGTGGCGCTGGTGGTGCTGCCGCTGGGGCTGCTGCTGGCCTACGGGGCGCTGCGCTTTTGTACCTCGCTCTTTACCGAGCTGCGCGAACTGGTTTTTGCCAAGGCCACCGAGGGCGCCACCCGCGCCATCGCCTTGCAGGTGTTTGGCCACCTGCACGAGCTGAGCCTGCGCTTTCATCTGCAGCGCCAAACCGGTGGCCTGACGCGCGACATCGAGCGCGGCGTGCGCGGCGTGCAGTCGCTGGTCTCGTACCTGCTCTACAGCATCGTGCCCACGATGCTCGAAGTCACGCTGGTGCTGCTGCTGCTGGGTTGGAAGTTCGACCTCTGGTTTGTCTGGATCACGCTCGCCGCGCTGGTGCTGTACGTGTTTTTCACGCTGCGCGTGACCGAGTGGCGCATGGAGCTGCGCCGCCACATGAACGAGGCCGAGTCGCTCAGCCAAAGCCGCGCCATCGACTCCTTGCTCAACTACGAGACCGTGAAGTACTTTGGCAACGAGCGCTTCGAGGCGCAGCGCTACGACGCGGCGCTGGAGGGCTTGCAGCGCACCCGGCTCAAAACCCAAGCCACCCTGTCGCTGCTCAACGCCGGGCAGCAGCTCATCATTGCGCTGGCGCTGGTGGCCATGCTCTGGCGCGCCACCGAGGGCGTGCTGGCCGGGCGCATGACCCTGGGCGACCTGGTGATGATCAACGCCTTCATGATCCAGCTCTACATCCCGCTCAATTTTCTGGGTGTGCTGTACCGCGAGATCCGCCAAGGCCTGATCGACGTCGAGCGCCTGTTCGCGCTGCTCGACAGCCAGCGCGAGATCGCCGACCGCCCCGGCGCGGTCGAGCTGCAGCTGCAGCAGGCGCCCGAGATCCGCTTCGAGGACGTGCACTTTGGCTACGAGCGCGAGCGCGAGATTTTGCGCGGCCTGAGCTTCACCATCCCGGCCGGGCAGACGGTGGCCGTGGTGGGGCCGTCGGGGGCGGGCAAATCGACGCTGGCGCGGCTGCTGTACCGTTTTTATGAGGTCGGGCAGCCGGGGCAGGGGCCAGAGGCGGGTGGGCGCATCACCATCGACGGGCAAGATCTGCGCCACTGCACCCAGGCCAGCCTGCGCCGCGCCATCGGCATCGTGCCGCAGGACACGGTGCTGTTCAACGACAGCATCGAATACAACATCCTGTACGGCCGCCCCGATGCCGGGCCCGAGGAGGCACGGCGCGCGGCGCAGGCGGCGCACATCCACGACTTCATCAGCGCCCTGCCGCAGGGCTACCAGACCCGGGTGGGCGAGCGCGGGCTCAAGCTCTCGGGCGGCGAAAAGCAGCGCGTGGCCATTGCCCGCACCCTGCTCAAAGACCCGCCGATCCTGATTTTCGACGAGGCCACGTCGGCGCTGGACTCGGCCAACGAGCGCGCCATCCAGGCCGAGTTGCGCCAAGTGGCGCGCAACAAGACCACGCTGGTGATCGCGCACCGGCTCTCGACCGTGGTCGATGCGCACCAGATTCTGGTGCTGGAGCAGGGCCGGATCGTCGAGCGCGGCCGCCACGCCGACTTGCTCGCGGCTGCGGGCCGCTACGCGCAGATGTGGGCGCTGCAGCACCACGGCGCCAGCGCGAGCGATCCGCCCGAGCCACGCGCGCTCGAAGCTGCGACAATTCCGCCATGACCGACGCCGCTGCCCCAACCCCTGTTGCCACCGCTGCTTCCGCGGCGGCCTCACCCGCGACCCTGACGCTGACCCGCCCCGACGACTGGCACTTGCACGTGCGCGACGGTGCGGCCTTGCAGGCGGTGCTGGGGCATTCGGCGGCGCAGTTTGGGCGTGCCATGATCATGCCCAACCTGAACCCGCCGGTGCGCAACTTGGCTGACGCGCAAGCCTACCGCGAGCGCATTCTGGCCGCTTTGCCGCCTCGGGCGCGCTTTGAGCCGCTCATGACCCTGTACCTGACCGACCAGACCACGCCCGAAGACGTGGCCGCCGCCCACGCCAGCGGCATCGTCTACGGGGTGGGCGAGGCCTTTCTGGTGGGGGCGACGACCAACTCGGCTTTTGGCGTGAGCGATTTTGCGCGCTGCGACGCGGTGTTCGACACCATGCAAGAGATCGGCCTGCCGCTGCTGCTGCACGGCGAGGTGACGGACCCGACCGTGGACATTTTCGACCGCGAGCGCGTGTTCATCGACGAGCAACTGACGCGCATCGTGGCGCGCTTTCCGCGCCTGAAGGTGGTGCTGGAGCACATCACCACGCGCGAGGCGGTGCAGTTCGTGAGCCAGGCTGGGCCGCAGGTGGCGGCGACCATCACCGCGCACCATCTGCTCTACAGCCGCAACGCGATTTTCAGCGGCGGCTTGCGCCCGCACTACTACTGCCTGCCGGTGCTCAAGCGCGAGCAGCACCGGCTGGCCTTGCTCGAAGCCGCGACCAGCGGCAACCCGAAGTTCTTCCTCGGTACCGACAGCGCGCCGCACGCCGCGCACCTCAAGGAGCACGCCAGCGCCTGCGCCGGTTGCTACACCGCGCACGCTGCGCTCGAGCTCTACGCCGAGGCGTTCGAGTCGGTGGGGGCGCTGGAGCGGCTGGAGGGCTTTGCCAGCTTTTTTGGGGCCGATTTTTATGGCTTGCCGCGCAACACCGAGCGCGTCACGCTGCGGCGCGAGCGCTGGAGCGTGCCCGAGTCTTACCCTTTTGGTGCTGCTGCGCTCAAGCCGCTGCGCGCTGGCGAGGTGTTGGGCTGGCGGCTCGACAGCGACGCAGCGGGCTGAGGGGGCTGAGGGGGCGGCCGCAGCCGCGTGGCACAGGCGGGGCAAGGCCCGACATCGTGCGGCGCAGGCAACGGCTCAGGCCACGATGTAAATTTAGCTTTAACTGAATGCAGGGCGACGCGAGTTTTAATTTACTGAATTCGGGAACTTGGCTACGCTTGCAGCATTGTTTGCCGCCGCCTAGTCATTATGCAAAACCTGTTCGATCCAGCCATTCTGTATTTTGTTTTTGGGGTGTTCGTGGGCTTGGTGCGCTCCAACCTCGAAATCCCGCCCGCGATCTCCAAGTTCCTTTCGCTCTATCTGCTGATGGCCATCGGCCTCAAGGGCGGCTTTGCCATGGCCGCTTCGGGCTTCTCTGCCGGCGTGCTGGCGGCGTTGGGGGCGGCGCTGCTGTTGGCTTTTCTGGTGCCGGCGCTGGGTTACGCGCTGCTCAAAAACCGCATCTCGCGTTTCGACGCGGCGGCGGTGGCGGCCTCCTACGGTTCGGTCAGCGCCGTCACCTTCGTGGCCGGCACCCAGTTTCTCAAGGGTGCCGGGATCGACTTCGGGGGCCACATGATGGTGGCGCTGGTGATCATGGAGTCGCCCGCCATCATCATGGCGGTGCTGCTGGCCAGCGCCGCGCGCCACCACGCTCAGACCACGGCGGCGGCCAGCGGCGGTGCGGTGCGGGCGTTGCCGGCTCCGTCGGTGCCGCCGCTGGGCAAAATCCTGCACGAATCGTTCACCGACGGCGCGCATCTGGTGTTGCTCGGTTCGCTGGCCATTGGTTTCATCAGCGGCAGCGCCGGCGAGGCGATGCTCAAACCCTTCGCCGGCGACCTGTTCAAAGGCATGCTGGCCTTCTTTTTGCTGGACATGGGGATGATGGTGGCGCGCAACTTCAAGCAGGCACGGCAAGCGCCCAAGGTGCTGATCGCCTACGCCAGCTGCGGGCCGCTGGTGCACGCCGGCATCGCGCTGGCACTGGCCTGGTTGCTGCAACTGCCGCTGGGCGATGCGGTGCTGCTCATGATCTTGGCCGCCAGCGCCTCGTACATCGTGGTGCCGGCGGTGGTGCGCTACGCCATCCCCGAGGCCAACCCGGCGCTCTACTTCGGGCTCAGCCTTGGGGTGACGTTTCCGATCAACATCCTGATCGGCATCCCGCTTTACGCCTTGCTGGCGCAGCGGTTGCTGGGTTGAGCCGCGCGCCGCCTCAGCCGCACAACCCGACGTGGCCGCAGGCGGTGCAGTAGTCGCAGCCGTCGCGCCGGATCATGGCGTGGGCGCCGCACTCGGGGCATTTCTTGCCCGCCATCAGGCCCGGGCCGCTGGGTGCGGCGGCCGGTTCGGGTTCGGGGTCGGCCTCGGGCTCGGGCAGCGCCAGACTGAGCTGGTCGGCGTTCAGGTTGCGCCGGGCGCGCAGCTCCAGGATGTTCTGGATCGCGTAGGCGATCGCCGCCACTTCGGAGTCGTGCCATAGCGGCACCTGGGTGCCGTCTTCCTTGATCTTGTGGCCGTGGCGCACTGGGCCGCGGTCCCAGGCGACTTTGCGCATGTCGCTCAGCGCGCGCTCCAGAAAACCGCCGCGCGCCGCCAGCGACAGCAGGCGCATGCTGGCCGTGATCCATTGCTGCGATTCGCCGTACTGCCCCACTGGCATGAAAAACTCGATGGCGCGATCGACGTGGCCCGAGCCATCGGGGCGCGGCAGCGGCAGGAACGAGACGATCAGGTACAGGCGTTTGTGGCCTTCGTGGGTCCAGTACTCGATTTTTTCGGCCACGGCGTCGAGCGCGCCCTTGGGGCGGCTCTCGATCACGGCGCGCATCGGGTCGGCCAAGGCGGCGGGCGCGGGCGCGGCGGCTGGGGCTGGGGTGGCGGCAGCCGGGCTTTCCGGCAGGGTTTCGAGCACCGCACCCAGGATGGCGTTGGGGCGGTAGGTGGCCAAGCCCTTGAGGCCGGCGCGCCAGGCGTGCAGGTACAGGTCCTTGAAGTCGGCGTAGGGGTAATCGGCGGCGACGTTGACGGTTTTGGAGATCGCGGTGTCCACAAAGGGCTGCACCGCCTCCATCATGGCGATGTGGTCGTGTGCGCTCATCTCGAGCGCGTTGACGAAGCAGTCGGGCAGCTGGCGCGTGTCGTGGCCGAGCGCGCGGTACAGGCGCCAGGCGTGGTCTTGCACCTCGTATTCGCTGCGGCTGCCGTCGGCTTCGCGCTTTTTGCGCAGATAAGTCCAGGAGAAAGCCGGTTCGATGCCGTTGGAGGCGTTGTCGGCAAAAGCCAGGCTGACGGTGCCGGTCGGGGCGATGGACAGCAGGTGGCTGTTGCGGATGCCGTGGGCGCGGATGCTGGCTTGAATGTCGGCCGGCAGGCGGCTGGCGAAGCTGCCGGCCTCGAGGTAGCGCTCGGCGTCAAACAGCGCAAAGGCGCCTTTCTCGCGCGCCAGTTCGACCGAGGCGCGGTAGGCGGCGTCGCGCATGCAGGCGGCAATTTCGCGCGCCATCTCGCGCCCGGCGGCGCTGTCGTAGCGCAGCCCCAGCAGCACCAAGGTGTCGCCCAGGCCGGTAAAGCCGACGCCGATGCGGCGCTTGGCCTGCGCCTCGCGCTGCTGCTGCGGCAGCGGCCAGTGCGTGAGGTCGAGCACATTGTCGAGCGCGCGCACCTGCACGGCCACGCATTGGGCAAAGCGCTCGAAGTCGAAGCGCGCCGTGCCGCCGTGGCCAAAGGGATGCAGCACGAAGCGCGGCAGAATCACCGGCCCCAGGTCGCAGCAGCCGTAGGGCGGCAAGGGCTGCTCGCCGCAAGGGTTGGTGGCCTCGATGCTTTCGCAGTAGCGCAGGTTGTTGTCGCGCGCAATCTGGTCCAGGAACAGGATGCCGGGCTCGGCAAAGTCGTAGGCCGAGCGCATGATGGTGTCCCACAACTGGCGCGCGGGCAGTTGGCGATAGACCCACAGGCCATCGGCGCGTTGCTGGGCGCCTGCCGCCACCTGGTCGGCGCCGGGAGTGGCCGGGTGCACCAAGTCCCAGGGGCGGTCGTGCAGCACCGCTTCGATGAAGGCGTCGCTCACGCCCACCGAGACGTTGAAGTTGTTCCAGCGCCCCGGCGTGCGCTTGGCGGTGATGAACTCGAGCACGTCCGGGTGGTCGATGCGCAGCACGCCCATCTGCGCGCCGCGGCGCGCGCCGGCGCTCTCTACCGTGGCGCAGGACTGGTCAAAGACGTTGATGTAGCTGCAGGGCCCGCTGGCGGTCGAGGCCGTGCCCTTGACGCGCGCGCCCTTGGGCCGGATGCGCGAAAAATCGTAACCCACACCGCCACCGCGGCGCATGGTCTCGGCGGCTTCGCGCAGCGCCTCGTAGATGCCGGGGTAGCCGGCGTCGTCCAGGCCCTGGATGCAGTCGCCCACGGGCTGGACGAAGCAGTTGATCAGGGTGGCGCTGATGCCGCTGCCGGCCGCGCTCATGATGCGCCCGGCGCCGATGCCGCCGGCAGCGAGGTTGCGCCTGAACAGCGCCTCGAACTCGGAGCGGCGCTCGGGTGCCTCGACGCTGGCGAGCGCGCGCGCCAGGCGGTCGTAGAGATCGTCGGCGCTGCGCTCGTCGCCCTTGAGGTATTTCTCGCGCAGCACGTCGAGGCTGATCGGTTGCGGCGGCAGGTCGGGCAGCGCGTCAGCGCGGGGAGCGGGGCTGGAAGGGGATGCGGAAGCGGAAGGGGGGGTAGAAGTGGGGGCGGTCATAAGGGCAGCGTCAGTCGGGCTGCGGCGATTTTAGGCTGCAAGCACCGGGCGGGCTGCGTCGTAGGGTTGGGTCGGGTCGAGCTCGGCCAGCCAGGCTGCCTTGGGGTCGCCGCTGACGCCTTCGCGCACGCCTTCGATGAGCCAGCGCAGCAGGTCGCGCACCGGGCGGATCTGGTCGCCAAAGGGCAGCGGGCCGGCACCGCGAAAGAACAGGCCGCGCTGCGCGTCGCCCTCGAGCGCGTGCCCGAGCTGCTGGTCGATGCAGAACTGGCCCATCTCGGCCTTGCCGTCGCGCAGGCCGCAGTGCGTCAGGCAGTCAAAGCCCATGTTGCAGTGGCCCTTGGGGTGCGCCACCGCCTTGAGCTTGGGCTCGATGCGCAGGTATTTGCTCAGCCAGTGGTTGCGCACCCCGCGCGCCGGCAGCCCGGCGACGCTGATGAACTCGGCCAGATCGCGCGGTCGCGCCCGGGCCAGGATGTGCTTGAAGCCCAGATCGGCATCGCACTCCTGGGTCACGGCAAAGGCGGTGCCCAGCTGCACCGCATCGGCCCCCAGGCCCTGCAGGCGCTGCACGTCGGCGCGCTCATAGACGCCGCCGGCGGCGATCAGCGGGATGGCGCGCTCGATCCCGGCCGCGCGCAGAAAGGCGCGCACCGCTGGCAGCACCTGGTCGAAATCGAAACGGCCGTCGCGCAGGTCCTCGACCTTGGCCGCGCCCAGGTGGCCACCGGCCCAGCGCGGGTGCTCGATCACGATGGCGTCGGGCAGGCGGCCTTTTTTCTCCCACTTGCGCACGATCAGCTGCACGCCGCGCGCGTCCGACAGGATGGGGATGAGGGCGGTCTTGGGGTGGTCTTGCGCCATTTCGGGCAAATCGAGCGGCAACCCGGCGCCCACCACCAGCGCGTCGATGCCGCAGGCCAGCGCCTCGCGCACGTGCGCGCCGTAGGCGCTGATGGCCTTCATGATGTTGATCGCCAGCAGGCCGCCGCCTTGTGCGATTTCGCGCGCGCGCGCGATCTCGCGCCGCAGCGCCACGATATTGGCGGCGTCGATCAGCGGCCGCACCTCGGGGCCGGTGCCCAGGTGCGCGGTCTGCTCCATCAAATCCGGGTGCTTGCGCCGCAGATCGACCGACGACAGCGTGCCCACCGCCCCCAGCGCCGCGACGTTGCCGGCCAGGCTCGAGGCCGACACCGCCACGCCCATGCCGCCCTGCACGATCGGCAGCAGGGTGCGGCCGAGCAGGCGCAGGGGTTGCAGTCGGAATTCGGGAAGACGCTCAAGCCAGGCGTTGGTCAGGGGTGTGTTCGGGATCATGGGGTGCGCGGGGGTGGCAGTGTGCAAATGGGGCGAAGCAGGGTGTCGAGCAGTTCGACGACCACCTCGCGCCCGCGCCCTTGGCTGGTGGCGCTGTGCAGTTCGTTGACGGTGGCGACCAGTTTCAGGTGATCGGCATCTATCGGGCCACGGTCTATGACCAAATCGTCAGCCCATTCGAAATACGCCATGCGAGCTCCCGTGTATGCAAAATGGGACTGGAGGGTGCCAGGTTTCAGGCGGGTCGGGGCAGCAAGGGCACATCGGCAGACGAACTGCCGCGGAGCAGCCGAAACACACTCACAGCCTCGGCCAGTTCGCGCGCCTGCGCGCTCAGTGACTGGGCGGCGGCGGCCGATTCCTCGACCAGTGCCGCATTTTGTTGTGTGGTCTGGTCGAGTTGCTGGATGGCCTGGTTGATCTGGTCTATGCCCGCGGACTGATTGAGTTCGGCGCTGGTGATTTCGCGCATCAGATCGGCGACGCGGCGCACATGAACCACGATTTCGTCCATGGTGCTGCCGGCTTGCTCGACCAGCTTGCAGCCGTCGCTGACATTGCTCACCGAGGTGCCGATGAGCTGCTTGATCTCGCGCGCGGCGCTGGCCGAACGCCCGGCGAGGCTGCGCACCTCGCTGGCCACGACGGCAAAGCCGCGCCCTTGCTCACCAGCGCGTGCGGCTTCGACGGCGGCGTTGAGCGCCAGGATGTTGGTCTGAAACGCGATGCCGTCGATGACACCGATGATGTCGGCGATTTTGCGCGACGAGGTATTGATGGCTTCCATGGTCTGCACCACCTGGGCCACCACGGTGCCACCGCGCACCGCCACCGCAGAGGCCGACTCGGCGAGCTGGTTGGCGTGGCGACTGCTGTCGGTGTTGCGCTGCACGGTTTGGGTGAGTTCCTGCATCGAGGCCGTGGTCTGCTCGAGTGCGCTGGCCTGGTGCTCGGTGCGCCCCGACAGATCCTGGTTGCCCGCTGCAATCTGACTGCTGGCGCTGGCGACCGACTGGGCACTCTGGCTCACCTGGGTGATGATTTTGCCCAGCGACTGATTCATGTCCTGCAAGGCCCGAAGCAGTTGGCCGCATTCGTCGCGGCGCTGGGTGTCGATCTGCCTGCTCAGATCGCCGGCGGCGACGCAGCGCGCCAGTTGCACGGCCTCGGCCAAGGGCCGGGTGATGGAGCGCGAAATCGCCACCGCCAGCAGCAAGGCCAGCACGGTGGCGGCCAAGCCCAAGGCAATCAGCCAAGCCCGTGCAGTGGCGATGGTCTGGCCCAGTTCGGCTGTGCTGTCGCTAACCAGGCCCTGCTGTGCCTGCACCAACCTGTTGATCGGGGCTTGTAGGGCATCGAGGGCGGGCAGGGTTTCGCTCAGCATCAGGGCCACGGCGGCCTCGCGTTCGCCGGCCTGCACGTGCTGACCCACACGCACGAAAGATTCGACATAGGCGCGCCGTGCGCTGGCGAGTTCGGCCAACAGGCGCTGGTGGTCGGGGTGGGTGGTGAGCTGCTCGAGGGTGGCAAAGGCCTCGTCGATGAGCTTGCGGTTTTGCGCGATATGGCCCCGAATCTGCGTGATCTGCGCCGGGTCGGTGACGATCAGCATCTCAAGGTTGCGCCGCGCGTTGGCGCGCGTGGTGGCGTTGATGACGTGGGCGGCTTCAGACTTGACCCATTCGCTTTCGATCAGCCGGGCATTGACTGACTGCACCTGGGCGTAACCCCAGAGGGCGACGCCCACCAAGGCCAGCATCATGACGATCAAGGCGCCATGGCTCAAGCCCAGCCGGGAAGCAATATTCCCATCGACGAATTTCAAGTTTGCCTCCTGTTGCGCGCAATCCCGCTTGGGTGCACGCCTTGTTGCAGCGGTTTCGGGGTGACGCGACAGTTTACTGCACCAAGGGGTCGGTGCTGCGCTCGAGTTCGAGGCCCTCGATCTGCGCCGCGCCGGCCAGCAGCAGCATGTAGTGGCGCAGCGCCGTGGCGCGCGACTTGAGGCGCAGCTGGCGTTCGATGCGCTCGCGCACTTCGTCGAAAGCGAGCTGGCGGCCCTTGCGCCGGCCCAGCACCTCGACGATGTGAAAGCCAAAGCGCGTGTGCACCAGACGGGGGTGCAGCCCCATGCCACCGAGTTGATCGGTCTGGAAGAACAGCTCGTTGGCCAGCTCGGGCGCGCAGTCGTCGGGGCCGATCCAGCCCAGCTCGCCGCCCTGGGCGCCGCTGGGGCAGTTCGAGAGCTCGCGCGCCAGCTCGCCGAAGCGCTGCGGCGCGGCTTCTTTGCGCGACAGCTCCAGCAGCGCGGTTTCGGCGCGCTGCGCCAGCGCGTGCACGTTTACCCCAGGGGTGACGGCAAACAGGATGTGGCGCAGGTTCACCGCCTGCCCGACCACGAAGTGCAGGCGCTGGGCCTGGTAGTAGCGCTCACAGGCCTCGAGGTCGGGCGCGGGCGTTTGCACCTCGGCCTCGAGCATGGCCTGGATGTGCTCCTGCTGCGCTTCGTCCAAGGTCGGGGCCAGGTCGGTGTCGGCAGCGGCGGGCAAGAGGCCGCGGCGCACCGCCTCTTGGCGCAGCAGCTCGGCGTAGGCGCGCTCGCGCAGTTCGGGCGGCGACAGGGCCTCGTCGGCGCGCTGCAGCGCCACGCCGTTGATGCGCGGCAGCGGCGGCGCGGGGGCGGCCGCTGCCGCAGCGGCCTGGGCAGCCTGGGCGGCACATTGGCAGCCACCGCCACCGCCACCGCAACCCGTGCGCATGGCGTCAGTCGTATCGTTCATGAAGGGCTCTGGCTTTCAGGGTTGGGTGGGATGGCCGTGGTTGTGGGGGGTGCAGGAGGCGGTTCAGCGTGGGGCGTCCGAGCGCCCGCTCAGCCCCAGGCGGCGGCTGCGCACCAGTTGGTAGGGGCGCCGCAGGTAGGCCAGGGTGCCAAAGCCGCTCCAGACGTGCACCAGGCGGCTGAACGGAAACACCAGGAACAGCGTCATGCCCAGCACGATGTGCGCCTTGGTGATCCAGCCGATATCGACCAGCAAATCGGCGGCGCCGGCGCGGAAGGTCACGATGTGCTGTGCCCAAGCCGACAGCTGCGCCATCTTGGCGCCGTCGAGGTGGTACTGCACCGAGCCCCAGATGGTGGCCAGGCCGAGCGCGAACTGGGCCCACAGCAGCCACAGAATGAGGATGTCGGCGCTCTTGCTGGTGGCGCGGATGCGCGGGTCGCTCAGGCGCCGGTGCAGCAGCAGGCTCAGGCCGATCAGGCCCAGCACCCCCGCCACGCCACCGACGCTGATGGCCAGCAGCTTTTTGTCGGCGGTGCTGACAAAAAGCTCATAGATCCAGGGCGGGGTCAGCAGGCCGACGGTGTGGCCGAAAAAAATCACCAGGATACCGATGTGAAACAGGTTGCTGCCCCAGCGCAATTGGCCGGTGCGCAGCAGCTGCGACGAATCGGTCTTCCAGGTGTACTGGTCGCGATCGAAGCGCAGCAGGCTGCCGATCAGGAACACGGCCAGGCAGATGTAGGGGAAGTAGCCAAAGAAGAACTGGTGCAGCGAGTTCATGTCTGCGCTCCTTGATGCGACGGTTTGGAAGGCTTGACAAAGCGTATCGGTTGCGGCTGATCGGGCCGCGTCTGGCCGCTGCTGGTGCAGCCGTCAAACGCCGCCGGCTCGGCCCAGGCCTGATCGAGATCCGGGTCGGCGGCCACCGGCACCGGCTCCGCGGCCTCGCCGGCGAGCTCGAGCACCGCCGCCAGCACGCAGGCGTAGGGGCTTTGGCGCTTGAGCAGGGCGCTGAAGATGGCGCGCACGATGTGCGCGGTCTCGTGCAGAAAGGCCCGCGCCTGTGCGGCCGGCTGGGTCGAGGCGAACTCGAGCAGCACCGGCAGGTAGTCGGGCAGGTCGTCGGCGTCCAGGTACAGGCCGGCTTGCTCGTAGGTCTGGAGCAGGTCGATCATGGCCGGGCCGCGGTCGCGGCTGTCGCCGTGCACGTGCTCGAACAGGTGCAGCGCGGTGCTGCGGCCGCGGTCAAAGAGCTCGACGTACTCGGCCTCGAGCGTCAGGCCGCTGCCGTGCTGCAGGCGCTGCAGCAGCTGCTCGAGCTCGGCCAAGCGCGGCGCCGCGAGCGCGGCCTCGTGTTGCAAGGCGGCGCGCAACTCGGGCAGGTGCGCGCGCAGCTCGGCGTTGGGGTAGCGCAGCAGGTGCGCCAGCGCGCGCAGCGTCAGCTGCATGCTCGGGGCCAGTGGGGGGGTGTGGCCGCTCATTTCAGGCTCCTACCTTGATGGGGATGGTGCGCTTCTTCTCGGCCCCGAACAGGCTGGTTTCGGTCTCGCCGTCGGAGCAGCCGTTGCCAAAGCTGAAGCCGCAGCCACCGCGCAGGTTGTAGGCGTTTTCGGCGTACTCGCGGTGCGTGCTCGGGATCACGAAGCGGTCTTCGTAGTTGGCGATGGCCATGATGTGGTACATGTCTTCGACCGTGGCGGCATCCAGCCCGACCTGATCGAGCACCTCCTGGTTCACCACGCCCTCGACGTGCTTGGCGCGCTGGTAGGCGCGCATGGCCAGCATGCGCTCGAGCGCCTTGACCACCGGGAACGGGTCGCCGGCGGTGAGCAGGTTGGCCAGGTACTTGACCGGGATGCGCAACTGGCTCACGTCGGGGATCACGCCGTTGAGGTTGAGCGCGCCGGCGTTGGCGGCGGCGCTGATGGGCGACAGCGGCGGGATGTACCAGACCATGGGCAGGGTGCGGTATTCCGGGTGCAGCGGCAGCGCCACCTTCCAGTCCATGGCCATCTTCCACACCGGGCTGACACGGGCGGCGTCGAGCCAGTTCTGCGGCACGCCGTCGCGCAGGGCCTGGGCGATGACCGCAGGGTCGTTGGGGTCCAGAAAGACGTCGAGCTGCGCCTGGTACAGGTCGGTGTCGCGGGCCACGCTGGCGGCCTGCTCGATGCGGTCGGCATCGTAGAGCAGCACGCCAAGGTAGCGGATGCGGCCGACGCAAGTCTCGGAGCACACCGTGGGCTGGCCGGCTTCGATGCGCGGGTAGCAGAAGATGCACTTCTCGGCCTTGCCGCTCTTCCAGTTGTAGTAGATCTTTTTGTACGGGCAACCCGAGACGCACATGCGCCAGCCGCGGCATTTGTCCTGGTCGATCAGCACGATGCCGTCTTCCTCGCGCTTGTAGATGCTGCCCGAGGGGCAGGAAGCGACGCAAGTCGGATTCAGGCAGTGCTCGCACAGGCGCGGCAGGTACATCATGAAGGTGTTTTCGAACTCCCCCACCATGGCTTTCTGCGCCGCCTCGAAGCTGTCGAGGTTGGCGTCCTTGCTGCGCTTGGAGAACTCGCCGCCCAGGATTTCTTCCCAGTTCGGGCCCCACTCGATCTTCTCCATGCGCTGGCCGGTGATGAGCGAGCGCGGGCGCGCCGTGGGCGCGGCCTTCATTTCGGGCGCGCTGTGCAGGTGCTCGTAGTCGAAGGTGAAGGGCTCGTAGTAGTCGTCGATCTCGGGCAGGTTGGGGTTGGCAAACAGCTTCATCAGCAGCGACCACTTGCCCCCCTGGCGCGGCACGATCGAGCCGTCGCTCTTGCGGGTCCAGCCGCCGTTCCAGCGATTCTGGTTTTCCCACTCTTTCGGGTAGCCGATGCCGGGTTTGGTCTCGACGTTGTTGAACCAGGCGTATTCCACGCCGGGGCGGTTGGTCCACACGTTCTTGCACGTCACCGAGCAAGTGTGGCAACCGATGCATTTGTCCAGGTTCAGGACCATGCCGATCTGTGCGCGTACTTTCATTGCATTGCTCCTTGTTCGCGGTGCGTGGGCATCAGGGGTTTTCGCCCTGCGACAAGACGGCGCTGGCGCGCTGCGGGTCGTTCGGGGTGTCGAGCCAATCGACCTTGTGCATCTTGCGCACCACCACGAACTCGTCGCGGTTGGTGCCGATGGTGCCGTAGTAGTTGAAGCCCCAGCTCTGTTGCGCGTAGCCGCCGATCATGTGCGTCGGCTTGGTGACGGCGCGCGTGACCGAGTTGTGAATGCCGCCGCGGTGGCCGGTGATTTCGGAACCCGGCGCGTTGATGATCTTCTCTTGCGCGTGGTACATCATCACCATGCCCTGGTTGACGCGCTGGCTGACCACCGCGCGCGCCGAGATGGCGCCGTTGACGTTGAACAGCTCGACCCAGTCGTTGTCCTCGATCCCGGCGGCCTTGGCATCGACTTCGGACAACCAGATCACCGGCCCGCCGCGGTTGAGCGTGAGCATCATCAGGTTGTCGGAGTAGGTGCTGTGGATGCCCCACTTCTGGTGCGGGGTGATGAAGTTGAGCAAGATCTCCTTGTTGCCGTTGGGCTTGCGGTTGTGGATGGCGTCGGTGGTGTTGAGGTCCACCGGCGGCCGGTAGCTCGAAAAGCCCTCGCCAAAGGCGCGCATCCAGGGGTGGTCCTGGTAGAACTGCTGGCGTCCGCTCAGGGTGCGCCATGGAATCAGTTCGTGCACGTTGGTGTAGCCGGCGTTGTACGACACCTTCTCGGATTCCAGCCCCGACCAGATCGGCGAGCTGATGATCTTGCGCGGCTGTGCCTGGCAGTCGCGGAAGCGGATTTTTTCGTCCTCGCGGTGCAGCGCCAGGTGAGCGTGCTCGCGCCCGGTGACCTTGGACAGCGCCTCCCAGGCCTTGACGGCGACGTGACCGTTGGTCTCGGGCGCGAGCTGCAGAATCACTTCGCAGGCGTCGATGTCACTGACGATGCGCGGCATGCCCTTGGTCGCACCTTCTTCGAGCGTGATGCCGTTGAGCTCGCCCAGTTGCGTGACTTCGGTCTCGGTCTTCCAGGCCATGCCCTTGCCGCCGTTGCCCAGTTTGTTGAGCAGCGGCCCGAGCGCGGTGAAGCGCTTGTAGGTGTTGGGGTAGTCGCGCTCGACCACGGTCATGGCCGGCGCGGTCTTGCCCGGCACCAGATCGCACTCGCCTTTTTTCCACTCTTTCACGTCCAGCGGCTGCGCCAGTTCGGCTGGGCTGTCGTGCATCAGGGGGGTGAGCACCAGTTCTTTTTCCACCCCCAGGTGGCCGACGCAGACCTGGCTGAACGCCTTGGCCAGGCCCTTGTAGATCTCCCAGTCGGAGCGGCTCTGCCAGACCGGATCGACCGCCACCGACAGCGGGTGGATGAAGGGGTGCATGTCGCTGGTGTTGAGGTCGTTTTTCTCGTACCAGCTCGCCGTCGGCAGCACGATGTCGGAATACAGGCAGGTGGTGCTCATGCGAAAGTCGAGCGTCACCAGCAAGTCGAGCTTGCCCTCGGGCGCCTGGGCGTGCCAGGCGACTTCGGTCGGCTTGGCGTCGGCGGCGCCGAGGTCTTTGCCCTGCACGCCGTTTTGCGTGCCCAGCAGGTGCTTGAGGAAGTACTCATGCCCCTTGCCCGACGAGCCCAGCAGGTTCGAGCGCCAGACGAACAGGTTGCGCGGCCAGTTTTGCGGCGCATCCGGGTCTTCGCAGCTCATCTGCAGGCTGCCGTCCTTGAGCGCCTTGACGGCGTAGTCCTTGGGGTCCATGCCGGCGGCGGCCGCGTCCTTGACCACCTGCAAGGGGTTGGTCTTGAGCTGCGGTGCGCTGGGCAACCAGCCCATGCGCTCGGCGCGCACGTTGTAGTCGATCAGGCTGCCACCGAAGGCTTTTTGGTCGGCCAGTGGCGACAGGATGTCGGCGACGCCGATCTGCTCATAGCGCCACTGGTCGGTGTGGGCGTAGAAGAAGCTGGTGCTGTTCTGCTGGCGCGGCGGGCGCGCCCAGTCGGTGGCAAAGGCCAGCGGAATCCAGCCCGACTGCGGGCGCAGCTTCTCTTGCCCGACGTAGTGCGCCCAGCCGCCGCCGCTTTGGCCAATGCAGCCGCACAGCATCAGCAGGTTGATGACGCCGCGGTAGTTCATGTCGGCGTGGTACCAGTGGTTCATGGCGGCGCCGATGATGACCATGGATTTGCCGTGCGTCTTGTGCGCGTTGTCGGCAAACTGGCGCGCCACCGTGATCACCTGCTGGCGCGGCACGCCGGTGATGGCTTCTTGCCAGGCCGGGGTGTAGGGGGCGTTGTCGTCGTAGTTCCTGGCGCCGCTGCCCAGGCCGCGGTCGATGCCGTACTGCGCCACCTGCAGGTCGAACACGGTCGCGACCAGGGCGTGGGGTGCGCCCTCTTCTTTGCTCAGCGGCAGCTTGACCACCGGCACCCGCACGCGGTTGATGTCTCCTCCGCCCATTTTGTTGGAGCTGAAATGCGGCACGTCGCGGCCGGCGAAATAGGGCAGCGCCACTTCGGCGATCTGGTGTTCCTGGGCGCCGTCTTCGAGCACCGAGAGCTTGAGCCGCACCTCTTCGTTGGCGCGCGCTTCCTTGGCCTCCAGGTTCCATTTGCCTTGGTCGGCGCGCCCCTCGGGGCCCCAGCGAAAGCCGATCGAGCCGTTGGGCAGCACCGCCTTGCCGTGGCTGTCGAAGGCCACGGTTTTCCATTCCGGGTTGTTGCTCTGCCCGAGCTTGCCGTTGAAGTCGCTGGCGCGCAGGTAGCGGTCGGGCACCAGGGTGGTGCTGCCGTCGGCCAGCGTCTGCTCTTTGAGCAGCACCAGCAGCGGCAAGTCGGTGTAGCGGCGCGCGTAGTCGTCGAAGTAGGCGCTGCGCACGCCGCTGTCGGGGAAGTAGAACTCCTTGAGCGCCACGTGGCCCATGGCCATGGCCAGCGCCGCGTCGGTGCCCTGTTTGGGGTGCAGCCAGATGTCGGACAGTTTGGCCACCTCCGAGTAGTCGGGCGTCACCGCCACGGTCTTGGTGCCTTTGTAGCGCACCTCGGTAAAGAAGTGTGCGTCCGGGGTGCGCGTCTGCGGCACGTTGCTGCCCCAGGCGATGATGTAGCCGGCGTTGTACCAGTCGGCCGATTCGGGCACGTCGGTCTGTTCGCCCCAGATCTGTGGGCTGGCCGGCGGCAGGTCGCAGTACCAGTCGTAAAAGCTCATGCTCACGCCACCGAGCAGGCTCATGTAGCGCGAGCCGGCGGCATAAGAGACCATGCTCATGGCCGGAATCGGCGAAAAACCGATGATGCGGTCAGGGCCGTATTTTTTGATCGTATAGACGTTGGCGCTGGCAATGAGCTGGTTGACTTCGTCCCAGGTCGAGCGCACGAAGCCGCCCATGCCGCGCACCTGCTGGTAGTCGCGCCGCGCCGCTTGGTCGTCGGCGATCAGCGCCCAGGCATCGACCGGCGTCTTGGCCACCTTGAGCGCGGCGCGCCAGCGCTCCAGCAGCCGGCCGCGCACCATCGGGTACTTGACGCGGTTGGCGCTGTACAGGTACCAGGAATAGCTGGCGCCACGGGCGCAGCCGCGCGGCTCGTGGTTGGGCATGTCCCAGCGCGTGCGCGGGTAGTCGGTCTGCTGGGTCTCCCAGGTCACGATGCCGCCCTTGACGTAGATTTTCCAGCTGCACGAACCGGTGCAGTTGGTGCCGTGGGTCGAGCGCACGATTTTCTCGCTCGCCCAGCGGTTGCGGTAGGCGTCTTCCCAGGTGCGGTCTTCGGCGGTGGTGCGGCCGTGGCCGTCGGCAAACGGTTCGCGTGCCAGCTTGAAGAAGGTCAAGCGGTCGAGGAAATGGCTCATGGTGTGTGGCTCCTTTGCGCGGGGTCTATGGGGGTGCAGGTGCGGCGGTTGGGGGCGGGGGGGGCGTGGGCTGGGGCGCCGGTTCAGGCGCCGCCGGGGGCGGCGAGGTGGTACCACAGCGACCAGGCCCCGTAGCCCGCCACCAGCAAGCCCAGCAGGGCATTCAGGGGCCGAGTGCGGTCGGTCGGGTTCGGCAGCAACAAGGCATCCACGCGCAAGGCTTCGGTGATGCGGTTGCGCACGAACTGGCTCATGATCAGCAACATGCCGTAGCAAATGGCGCCTGCGTTGACGATCAGTTCCATGGTCGGCTCCTGCTTGGGTGGGTGTGGGCTCGGGTTCAGGGCATCAGCACGGCTTCTCGGCCCCTTTGCGCCAGTAGTACCAGTAGTTCAGCACGATGCCGACGAAGTACAGGAAGGCAAAGAAGTAGAGCGCGGCGTTCGGGCTGCCGGTCATGGCGAACGAGCGCCCGAAGATCAGCGGCACGAAGAAGCCCAGGAACAGCACCGCAGCGGCGGCGGTAAAGCCCAGCACCGGGCCGGCCTGCTTGGGTTCGAAGATCATCACGATCTGCTTGAACACGCTTGCGTTGCCTATGCCAGCGCCGAGGAAGATGCCCAACAGCACCACGAAGAAGATCGTGAACTGCTCGGCCGAAGTCGGCGAGGTGAGGAAGGTCAGGCTGAGGGCCGACGTGCCCATGATCAGGAACACCAGCATGGTCATGTTCGAGCCGCCGAGCTTGTCCGACAGGATGCCGCCTATGGGCCGGATGAGCGCGCCCACCAGGGGCCCGATCCAGGCGTAGGCGAGCGGGTCCGGCGCGTTGGGCAGGCCGCCAAACACCTCACGGATGAGCAGGGGCGTGGAGGCCACGAAGCCCGAGAAGGTGCCGAAGGTGAAGGTGTAGAGGATGGTCTGGATCCAGGTGTGCTTGAGCTTGAGAATCTGGAACTGCTCGGCAAACGAGCCGCGCTGCGGGTGGTTCTTCATGCCAAACAGCACCAGCACCGCCAGAATCAGGGTCGGGATGAGCCAGATGTAGGCCGCGTTTTGCGGGTACATCAGAATCTCGCGCACCACCTCGCGCGTTTGCGGGTTCAGGATGCGGAAGGTCATGGCGTCGCCGGCGATGGCGCCAAACAGCCCTACGCCGATCACGGCCGGCACCAGGAACTGCGCCGTCGAGGCCCCCAGGTTGCCAAAACCGATGGTGAAGCCCAGCGCCGTGCCGCCTATGCGTTTCGGGAACCACAGGCTGATGTTGGCGGCGGTGGACGAGATCTGCCCGCCCGCGCACAGACCCGCCACACCGGCCCAGAACAGCAGGGTGGTAAAGGGCGTGGTCGGGTCCTGCACCACGTGCGCGATGCCGAAGATCGGAATCAGCAGCGCCAGCGTGAAGATCAAGGTGGTCCACATGCCGCCGATCTTGAGCACCAGGAAGGTGTGCGGAAAGCGCGCCACCGCGCCCATGAGCAAGGCCATGGCCGGCAGCCAGAAGCGCTGCTCCACCGTGAGCTGAAAGCCCAGACCGGGCAGGCGCACCACCAGCGCGCTCCAGGTGAACCAGACCGCAAAGGCCAGGTGCAGCGCCAGGAAGGCGATGATCAGGGTGCGGATGGCGAGCCACTTGTTGGACTGCCAGAACTTGTCGTCTTCGGGCCGCCATTCGGCGACGTCGAAGAAGCCGGCGCGTGCGGTAGGTTTGGAGGCGGGATTCATGGTAGCGCTCTCCTCGGGGAGGGTGTCTGGTGGGACATGATGGGTAGCCTTTCGAGGTTGTATTGCCCAGGCGTGCATATGCCTGTTGCAATGGCCCTGACTTTGCCTTGCACGGCCGCGCTTGCCTATCCTTCCTATGTCGGGCCTGCCGCATCTGAAAGACCGATGGCCGCAGCTGCGGCCATAGATCGAAGGAAGTACTGATAGGCCGTGACGGGCACGGCCTTGAGCGCGCTGCGGCGTAGCCGGCGCTGCGCTACGTTTTGCGCGGGGTGCTCGCGACGGGTTCAAGCCTTTGCACCAGGGCGCGCAGGTCGTCGAGGTCGCGGAACTTGGCCGTGAGCTGGAAGCCGTCGTTCTTCTGGCTCAGCTCCACGCCTTGGTTGCCGGTCAGGAACTGGCCCAGGCGGCTGCGCGCTTCTTCCTTGAGGCGGTTTTCCTCGGCGATGGCGTGATCCACCGACGACAGCACGTAGTGCTCATCGAAGCCGCCC